>JAUXST010000806.1 GCA_030679805.1 Reyranella sp.
CTGCGCCATCTCCAGTCCGATCGGCCCGCCGCCGATCACGATCAGGTGGGCCGGCAGGGTGCGGTTGGCGAAGATCGTCTCGTTGGTGAGATAGGGCACGTCGGCGAGGCCCGGGATCGGCGGCGCCGTCGGCCGCGAGCCTGTCGCCAGCACGATCCGCTTGCTCCTGATTCGGTGCGGGCCGGCCTGCAGGTCGGTGCGGCCGATGAAACGTGCCTCCTCCTTCAGGACGCGCACGCCGAGCTTTTCGAATCGTTCCACCGAATCGTTGGGCGCGATGGCCGCGATCACGCCGGCCACCTGATCCATGACCTTGGCGAAGTCGACCTTGGGTTCGACCGGCGCGATGCCGAAGGCGGCACCACTGCGCTGCACCTGGGCGGCATGGGCCGCGGCGATCAGTGCCTTCGACGGCACGCAGCCGAAGTTGAGGCAATCGCCGCCCATCTCCGCCCGCTCGATCAGGACGACGCTCAGGCCGAGCTGCGCCGCCCCCGCCGCCACCACGAGGCCTGCGGAGCCGGCGCCCACGATGCAGACGTCCGGTATGAGTGTCTCTGTCATCTCAGGGCGCCGTCTTGCCGCGGCGCAGGCGGTTGTAGAGGACCGGCGCCAGCGACAGGGCCGCCAGCCCCATCAGCGGCAGCAGGATGTGCCATTCGAAGATCACGCCGAAGTCGGGCCGCTCGCCGCGGTCGATCAGCGTGCCGAAGCTCGCGCCGATACCGGCGTAGATCATCGCGCCGGGAATGATGCCGATCAGGGTGGCGAGCGCGTAGGGGGCGAGTCGCATGCCGAGCAGGGCCGGCACGATGTTGACCAGCCAGAATGGGAACACCGGCACCAGCCGCAGGAACAAGAGATAGTTGAAGCTGTCGCGGCGAAACCCGTCCTCGAGCCGCGCCAGCGTGGCGCCCGCGCGCGCGCGGAAGAGATCCTGGAACGCCGTGCGCGCGGCCAGGAACACCAGCACGGAGCCCAGGGTCGCGCCGATCACCGACAGCAGCGCACCCAGCCACACGCCGAACAGGAAGCCGGCAGCCGGCGTGATCACCACGGCGATCGGCAGCGAGAACGCCACGGCCAGCGCATAGAGCAGCACGAAGACGAGCGCCGCCAGTGCTGCATGGGCGGTGACCCAGGATGCGAGCTCGGCATGGTGGCGGCTCAGCATCTCGAAGGAGAAATATCGCTCGAGATCGAACAGCAGGAAAAGCGCCAGCCCCAGCAGCAGGATCGCCACGGGAAGCAGCCGGCGCAGCATCGACGGGGTCATGTGCGCTTTCGTATCGTGCAGGGCCGATATTGGGCCTCATCGGTCCTGCCTCAAAGCAAACTCGCTCACAGCTGAGTGACCGGCAGATGGGGGATCGGCAGACCGGGCGCCGTCGCCGGCAAGGACGGGCGCGTCTGCAGGCGCCGCCACCAGCCGGCGAGCCGCGGATATCGGTCGAGCATGGCGGCTCCCTCCGGGGCCGCGGTGAAGTAGGCGATCATCGCACCGAGATGCAGGTCGGCGAGCGATGGGGCGGGTCCAACCAGGAAAGCCGCGGGCGACGCGAGCGCTTCGAGTGCAGCCAGGACCTTGGCCGCACCCGTGAGGCCGCGCGCCACTTCGCCATCGTCCGCCGGCTGGCCGACGGCGGGACGGAAGACGCGATGGGAGAAGACCTGGCGGACAAGAGGCCAGTAGCCGTAGGAATCGACGACGCCAATGATCTGGTCCATGCGGGCGAGCGCATGCGCTTCTTCCGGCTGCAGCTTCGGGCCGGGAAAGGCACGGTCGATATAGCGGCTGATGGCGCCCGTCTCGTAAAGCGCGAAGCCGTCGTGGACGAGGGTCGGCACGCGGCCGAACGGATGAAGGGCGAGATAGGCCGCCGGGACGTCCGGGCTGAAGGGGTTCACCTCCACCCGGTCATAGGCTACCCCCTTCTCGGCAAGCGCGAGACGGGCGATCCGGACATAGACGCTGTAGCGGTAACCGTGCAAAACGAGGTTCATGGGCCATTGTCCGGGCGTTTGGGCAGGACCGGCAAGGCCCTCGGATCGTTGACTCTGGCGGGTCAGCCGCTTATTACCCTCGCCCACGGATTTTGCCCCCGACGCTCCGCGCGGGGGTCTTGCATTTGAAGGAGTTGCGTGATGAAACGCACCTATCAGCCGAGCAAGCTGGTGCGCAAGCGTCGGCACGGCTTTCGGTCCCGGATGGCAACGGTCGGCGGCCGCAAGGTTATCGCCAGCCGCCGCAGGTCGGGCCGCAAGCGCCTGTCGGCCTAGCAAAATTGTCCGCGGCGCGCCTCGGGCGTCTGCCGAACCGTCGAGACTTTCTGCGCGTCCAGGCCGGGCGCCGCTGTGCCATGCCCGGCTTTGTCCTCCAAATTGCCCCCGCACCGGTGGACCGAGCCCCGCCGCTCGTTCGGGTTGGATTTACGGTGAGCCGCAAGGTCGGCAATGCGGTCGCCCGCAACCGGGTCCGCCGCCGCCTGCGCGAGATTGCCGGCATGGTCATCCCGGGCGAGGCCCGTCCCGATCTCGACTATGTGCTGGTCGGCCGCCAAGCCGCCCTCGTCCGCGACTTCGGGGCCTTGCGCCAGGAGCTTCAGGAGGCGCTGAAGCGCCTCAAGGCGCTTGCCCTCGCGACGCCATGACCTGTATTGGCGGCTTGCGCCGGCCCCGGCAAATCGCCAGTTTCCGGGCCGCATGATGTCACTACTGTTGCGCGGAGCGATCCGTCTCTACCAATTGACGCTCGCCTACTTCTTCGTCGGCGCCTGCCGCTACGAACCCTCGTGCTCGAGCTACGCTGCCGAGGCGGTGGTGCAGCACGGCGCGCTCAAGGGGAGCTGGCTTGCCGCCCATCGGCTGTGCCGTTGCGGCCCTTGGGGCGCCGGCGGCTACGATCCCGTGCCTCCTGACGGTGCTGCCGCCCGCCAGACGCTTTCCTGCCAACCCGCCCGGCGCGCCTGACGCGCTACGAGAGTTAGCCTCAAATGGACCAGAAGAATTTCATCGTCGCCATTGTCCTCTCGGTGTTGATCATCGTGGGCTGGCAGTACGCTTTTCCACCTGCCAAGCCCGTGGTTGCGCCGACGCAGCAGCAGGCCGGCACCACGTCCACCGCACCCGGCGCGCCCACGACGCCGACCGGCCAGCCGGCCGCTCCCGGCGTGCAGCCGGGAACTCCGGCCAATGCCGCGACGCAGGTCGTGGGCCTCCCGGAGGCACTGGCCCGCACGCCGCGCGTGACGTTCAGCACGCCCGAACTGCTGGGTTCGATCTCGCTGAAGGGTGCGCGCATCGACGACGTCCAGCTCGTCAAGTACCGCGAGACCATCGATCCCAAGAGCCCGCCCGTCCCGGTGCTGTCGCCGGTGGGCACCGCGCATCCTTACTACGCCGAGTTCGGCTGGTCGGCGTCCGATGCCGCGCTCAAGGTGCCGGGGCCGGAGACGATGTGGACTGCCGACAAGAGCAAGGTGGCGCCGGGCGCGCCAGTGCGGCTCAGCTGGGACAACGGCCAGGGCTTGGTCTTCGTCCTCGAGATGTCGCTCGACGAGTTCTTCATGTTCGACGTCAAGCAGAGCGTCGAAAACAAGACCGACAAGCCGGTCACGCTGTTTCCCTGGAGCCTCGTCGTCCGCTACGGCACGCCGCCGGCCGAGGGCATCTACATCCTGCATGAAGGCCCCTACGGCGTCTTCAACGGCAGCCTGAAGGAGTTCGGCTACTCCGACTTCAAGGACAACAAGCAGCAGAAATTCAGCACCACGGGCGGCTGGGTCGGCATCACCGACAAGTACTGGATGGCGACGCTCATTCCTGACCAGAAGTCGAAGGTCGACGTGTCGATCAAGCAGACCGGCACCGGCAACGACGTCAAATATCAGGTCGACTACGTCGGTGGCGGCGAGACCATCGCGCCTGGCACCACCGGCCGCACCGAGGCGCGCCTGTTCGCCGGCGCCAAGATCGTGCGCATCATCGACAGCTATACCGAGAAGTACGGCATCGAGAAGTTCGACCTCACCATCGACTGGGGCTGGTTCTGGTTCTTCACCAAGCCGCTGTTCTGGCTGCTCGAGTGGCTCTACGTCCAGCTCGGCAACTTCGGCCTGTCGATCCTGATCTTGACCGTGATCGTGAAGGCCGTGTTCTTCCCGCTGGCCAACAAGTCCTATGCGGCGATGAGCAAGATGAAGGCGCTGCAGCCCGAAATGGAGAAGCTCAAGGCGCGCTATGGTGAGGACCGCCAGCGCATGAACCAGGAGCTGATGCAGCTTTACCGCCGCGAGAAGGTCAACCCGGCCGCCGGCTGCCTGCCCATCGTGGTCCAGATCCCGGTCTTCTTCGCGCTCTACAAGGTGCTCTACACGACGATCGAAATGCGCCACCAGCCATTCTACGGCTGGATCAAGGATCTCGCCGCACCCGATCCGCTGACCATTCTCACCGGCTTCGGCCTCTTCCACTGGCAGATCCCGGAGTTCCTGCATTTCTTCAACATCGGCCTGTGGCCCATCATCATGGGCGTGACGATGTTTCTGCAGCAGAAGCTCAATCCGCAGCCGACCGATCCGGTCCAGGCGCGCGTGTTCCAGTTCCTGCCGATTCTCTTCACCTTCATGCTGGCACCATTCTCGGCCGGCCTGGTGATCTACTGGGCGTGGAGCAACACGCTCTCGATCGCGCAGCAGTACACGATCATGCGTCGCCACGGCACGCCGATCGGCGGCGGCAAGGCCAAGCCTCCGGCCAGCCCCGCTCCGGTTCCCGTCGCTGGCAACGGCGGCGCGATCAAGAAGGGCAGCAAGGGCTCAGGCAAGAAGGGCTGATGGCCGACAACAGGTCAGAGGGTCGCGCGCCGGAAGGGCGCGCGCCCGAGGAGATCGAGGCGGCGCGCAAGCTCTTTGCCGGCCCCTGCGACTTCATCTCGGGGGCCGGCTCGGTCGAGTCTCTGCCACCGGTCGCGCTGCCGGAAGTAGCCTTCGCCGGCCGCTCCAACGTCGGCAAGTCGAGCCTGGTCAACGCGCTGACCGGCCGCCGCACCCTCGCCCGCGTGTCGGCCCGGCCCGGCCATACGCGACAGATCAATTTCTTCGATCTGGCCGGCCGCCTCTACCTGGTCGATCTGCCCGGCTACGGCTTCGCCCAGGTTTCGAAGTCGATGAAGGAGACCTGGCAGGACCTGGCCTCGGCCTATCTGCGCGGCCGCCCGACGCTGAAGCGCATCTGCCTGCTGATCGACTCACGGCACGGCGTGAAGGACAGCGACCACGAGACGATGAAGAACCTCGACCGTGCCGCCATCTCCTACCAGCTCATCCTGACCAAGACGGACCAGCTTCGCCAAGCCGAGATCCCGCGCGCCATCGCCGCCGCCCAGGCGGCCGCGCGCAAGCATGGCGCCGCCCATCCCGAGGTCCTGCCCACCAGCAGCGAGACCGGCTTCGGCATTCCTGAACTCAGGGCCGAGATCGTGGCCGTCGCGGTGAGTTGACGCGCGGTGACCCGTTCGTCGAGCCATCGGCGTCGTCGAAGTCCTGTGGCCGGTCGCCCAGCAGGAACCGGGGCCCGGCGCCGGCCCGTGCGGCCCGGTCGTCGCGATTGTAGAGGGCGCATTTGTCGAGCGACAGACATCCGCAGCCGATGCAGCCGTCCAGCAGATCGCGGGTCTTCTCGAGCATCTCGATCTTGGCCTGAAGGGCCGCCTTTATCTGCCTGCTGATGGTCTGCCAATCCCGTCGCGTCGGCGGCCGGCCTTCCGGCAATGTCGCAAGCTCGGTCTCGATTTCGGCGAGCTTCAGTCCCAGTTGCTGGGCAATCAGCGCAAAGGAAAGGCGCCGGATGTCCGAGCGCATGAAGCGCCGCTGGTTGCCGCCCGTGCGGATTGCCCGCACCAGGCCCCGCGCTTCGTAGAAGCGGATCGCCGAGACGGAAATCCCGGTGCGGCGGGAGAGGTCGCCGATCGACAACAGGGGTGACGGCATCGAATGGCTCCCGGAAAAGCTTGACCTCAAGTTAGGTTGAGATTGTAGCTTGGGCAAGAGAATGCACTTCAATGCCTTTCCAAGGGAGCCGATCGCGATGTCCAGCCCGCGCATAGAACACGTCAATGTCACCGTCACCGACCCGGAGCGCACTGCCCGCCTGATGGAAGCACTGTTCGGTTGGCATGTGCGGTGGAGCGGTGCCGCACGAAGCGGCGGCCACACGATCCATGTCGGATCGAACGAGCACTATGTCGCGCTCTACACCGGGCGCGACGTCAGCTACACGCCGGACGATTTCGCCAAGGGCCAGCCCCTCAACCATATCGGCGTGGAAGTCGACGATCTCGATGCTGTCGAGGCGCGGGTTCTGGCCGCCGGCCTCAAGCCGTTTGCCCATGACGACTATGACCCCGGCCGCCGGTTCTATTTCCTCGATCCCGACGGAATCGAGTACGAGGTCGTCAGCTATCGCCGGGATCACTGAGGTCGGGAAGGCGCTAGGCGGCGTCGTGGAAGATGATGCCCAGGGTGAAGCGCTCGCCCTCGCGCAGGCTCGAGACGCCATGGCGCATCGCCGTGCGATGGAAGCCGCGCGTCCCCGCCACTGGCCGTTCGTTGACGGCAAAGACCACGGCGTCGCCCTGCTTCAGGGCAACGACCTCGCCGCGGGATTGCTGGCGCGGCCGCTGCTCGACCAGCATGAATTCGCCGCCGGTGAAATCCCGGGCGGGCTCGCTCAGCAGGATGGCGACCTGCAGCGGGAAGACCAGATCGCCATAAAGATCCCGGTGCAGGCAGTTGTAGTCGCCGGGGCCGTAGCGCAGCAGCAGCGGCGTCGGCCGCTTCTGGCCGCCGCCATGGCATTCCCGCAGCCAAGCCTTCAGGGTCGGCGGAAAGCGTCTTTCCCGGCCCAGTTGGCCGTTCCAGCCGTTGGCGATCTCGGCCAGCGGCGGGTACAGGGTCTGGCGCAGCCGCTCGACCGATTCGGGTAGCGGATAGGTGAAATACTGGTATTCGCCGCGGCCGTAGCCATGCCGCTGCATGATCACGTGGCTGCGGAACTTGGCCTTGTCGGGCCACATCGCGGCCAGCGCGTGACATTCCCCGGGCGGAATCAGGCCTGGAATCACGGCAAAGCCGCGGGTGGCGAGCGATTCGGTGTCGATGGTCGGGTCCTTCGGCATCCGGACATCCTGCCGCGTCGAACGACGCTCTTCTATCCGGCACGCGACTGATATAATGCCTTCCTGACCTTGGCCCTCTCCCGGCGCGGAGAGGGCTTTTCATGATCGGGGCACGAGAAATGGCCGAGCCGGTTCAGACCGACAAGGAGCAGAGGCGGCTCATCCGCATGGCGGAGACCATCTCCAAGGCGCTGCCCTATATGCGCCGGCACAACGACGCCACCTTCGTCGTGAAGTACGGCGGCCACGCCATGACCGATCCCAAGCTGGGCGATCTGGTCGCCCGCGACGTGGTGCTGATGAAGCAGGTCGGCATGAACCCGATCGTGGTCCACGGCGGCGGGCCGCAGATCAACAAGATGCTGGACCGGGTCGGCCTCAAGAGCACCTTCGTGAACGGGCTGCGCGTCACCGACGCCGCGACCATGGAGATCGTCGAGATGGTCCTGGCCGGCTCGATCAACAAGGCGATCGTGGCCGACATCAACGAATGCGGTGGCATCGCCGTCGGCATCTGCGGCAAGGACGGCAACCTGATCCTCGCTCGCAAGGTGACGGAGATGCGCGACCCCAAGACCGGCGAACTGCTGAAGGTCGATCTCAAGCAGGTGGGCGAGCCCGCCAAGATCAACGTCATGGTGCTGGAGCAGCTGCGCCGGGCCGACGTCATCCCGGTGGTGGCGCCGATCGGCTTCGGCGTCGACGATGAACTCACCTACAATATCAATGCCGACACCACGGCGGGAGCGATCGCCGGCGCCATGCGGGCCAAGCGCCTGCTGTTCCTGACCGACGTGCCGGGCGTCCTCGACAAGAATGGCCAGCTCATCCAGGACATGACGGTCGAGCAGGCCCGCGCCCTGATCGCCGACGGCACGATTTCCGGCGGCATGATCCCCAAGGTCGAGAACTGCATCGATGCGGTGAACAGCGGCGTCGAGGCCGCTACCATCATGGATGGCCGGGTGCCGCATGCGCTGCTGCTGGAGGTCTTCACCGAGGCCGGCATCGGCACCATGGTCAAGCGCTCCTGATGGGCCTTGAATAGCCTGATATTGCTGCATATTTACCCGCTATGGCTCTCCTTCCCATCCTGACGGCCCCCGACCCGCGCCTGAAGAAAAAGTCCCTGCCGGTCGCCG
>JAUXST010000811.1 GCA_030679805.1 Reyranella sp.
CGATCCCATGACGATGCGGCGGTGCGCCTCGAAGACCTTGGGCCAGACCACGAGATTGGCGATGCCGCTTTCGTCCTCGATGGTGACGAACACCACGCCGGAGGCCGTGCCCGGCCGCTGCCGCACCAGCACGAGGCCGGCCAGGGTGAAGACGTCGCCGTTTTTGGACTGGGCAAGCGCAACGGTGCCGGACACGCCCTTCTGCGTGAGCGCTGGCCGCAGCAGCGCCAGCGGATGGGAACGCAGCGACATGGAAAAACTGCCGTAGTCGTCCACCACCTGCTCGCCCAGGGTGAGCAGGGGCAGGGTGACGGTGGGTTCGAGGTTACGAACCCGCGGCTGACTATCGAGCAGCGGCAGTCGCACGTCGGAGAAGCCGCGCACCGCCCACAGCACGTCGCGGCGCGAGAGGCCGAGCGAGGCGAAGGCATCGGCGCGCGCCAGGGCGATGATCTGGCGCTTGGTGAGACCGCTTCGCCGCCACAGATCGGCCGGGTCGCGATAAGGCTCGGTGCGTCGCTCGATCAGGCGTTTCGCGTCGACCTCGGCGAGGCCTGTGACCTGACGTAAACCGAGGCGCAGGGCGCAGCGGTTGTTCTGGTTCGGCTCCAGCGTGCAGTCCCAGTCGCTGGCATTCACGTCGGGCGGCCGGACGACGACCTTGTGCTCGCGCGCGTCGCGCACCAGCTGTGCCGGCGCATAAAAGCCCATCGGCTGGGAATTGAGCAGGGCGGCGGCGAAGACCTCGGGATAGTAGTGTTTTACCCACGACGAGACGTAGACCAGGATCGCGAAGCTCGCGGCGTGGCTCTCGGGGAAGCCGTACTCGCCGAAGCCCTCGATCTGCTTGAAGCAGCGCTCGGCGAACTCGAGTTCGTAGCCGTTCTTCACCATGCCGTCGATGAAATCGCCCTTGAGCTTGCGGATCGTGCCGGCCCGGCGGAACGTCGCCATGGCGCGGCGCAGTTCGTCGGCCTTGGCCGGGCTGAAGCCGGCCGCGACGATGGCGATCTGCATCGCCTGTTCCTGGAACAGCGGCACGCCCATCGTTCTCTTCAGGACATCCTCGAGTTCCGGCTTGGGGTAGGTGACTTGGTCAGGGTTGGCCCGATTCTTCAGATAGGGATGGACCATGCCGCCCTGGATCGGCCCGGGCCGCACGATCGCCACCTCGACGACGAGGTCGTAGTAGTTCCTGGGTTTCAGCCGGGGCAACATCGACATCTGCGCCCGGCTCTCGACCTGGAACACGCCGACCGAATCGGCCTTGCACAGCATGTCGTAGACCGCGGGATCCTTGGGCCTCATGTCGAGTCTGGGGTGCTCGTCGTAGTGCTTGCCGATCAGGTCGAAGCTCTTGCGCAAGGCCGTCAGCATGCCGAGCGCCAGCACGTCGATCTTGTAGATGCCGAGCACGTCGAGATCGTCCTTGTCCCATTCGACGACGGTGCGGTCCTCCATGGCCGCGTTCTGGATCGGGACCAGCTCGTCGAGGCGATCGGCGGTCAGGACGAAGCCGCCGACATGCTGCGAGAGATGGCGCGGAAAGCCGCACAGGGTCGCTGACAGTTCGAGTGCCAGCGCCAGGCGCGGATCTTTTGGGTCGAGTCCGGCCTCGACGACATGCCTGAGATCGATCCCGCCTGAGCCCATACCCCATACCGTGTCGGCCATGACGCCCACCGTGTCGGGCGAGAGACCGAGCACCTTGCCGACGTCGCGGATGGCGCTACGGCTCCTGTAGGCGATCACCGTGGCGGCGAGTGCTGCACGGGTGCGACTCCATTTGCCGTAAATCCACTGGATCACTTCCTCGCGCCGCTGGTGTTCGAAATCGACGTCGATGTCGGGCGGCTCGTCGCGCGCGTTGGAGAGGAAACGTTCGAACAGGAGTTTGACTTCGTTGGGATTGACCTCAGTGATTCCCAGGCAATAGCAGACGGCCGAATTGGCAGCCGAGCCGCGGCCCTGGCAGAGAATGCCGAGGTCGCGCGCCTTGGCGACGATCTCATGCACGGTCAGAAAATAGGGCGCGATCCTCTTCTTTTCGATCAGCGCGAACTCGTGCTGGATCGTCTGGGCGACATCGGGCGGGACGCCTCCGGGATAGCGCCGCGCCGCGCCCTCCCAGGTGAGGCGGACGAGCTTGTCCTGAGGTGTCTGGCCACCTTCGTATTCGACCGGATACTGGTAGGTGAGCTGCCTGAGTGAGAAACCGCGGCAGCGCTCGACGATCTCCTGTGTGCGCTCGATGGCGCCCGGATGGCGGCGGAACAGGCGCGCCATTTCCTGCGGCTCCTTCAGGTGCCGCTCGGCGCTGGCGAAACGTCGGAAGCCCAGTGCGTCGACGGTGCAGCCGAGCCGGATGGCGGCGACCACGTCCTGCAGCGCCCGCCGCTCGGGCACGTGATAGTGCACGTCGTTGGTGGCGACGAACCGCACACCCATCTCGGCCGCGAGATTGTCGAGCTGGGCGAGGCGGCGCGCATCGTCGCCGCGGAACAGCATGGTGCCGGCGAGATAGCAGCGGTCGCCGAACAGGCGGGCGAGCGCGCGCAGGCGCTCTCGGAAGGCAGGCTCCTCGAGCCGGCGCGGCGGCAGGACGATGGCGAGCAGTCCCTCGGCGTGAGCCGCGAGATCGTCGAAGGTGAGATCGCACTGGCCTTTTTCGGCGCGGCGGTTACCCAGCGTCAGGAGGCGGGAGAGTCTCTTATAGGCGGCGAGGTCGGTCGGATAGGCGAGCAGCGAGTAGCCGTCGCGCGTCTCGAGGCGACAACCCACCAGCAGCTTGATCCTGTCGGGATCCTCCCTGTTTTCCCCGCGTGCCGCCGCAAAGGCCCGCACCACGCCGGCCAGGGTGTTGCGGTCGGCGATGCCGATGGCGGTGTGACCGAGTTCGATCGCCCGCTCCACCAGTTCGTGGGGATGCGAGCCGCTGCGCAGGAAGCTGTAGTTGGTCGTGACCTGGAGCTCGGCGTAGTCCATCGCGTCACGCGGCGAGTTCGTGCACGTGCGAAAGCGGCACCCCGCGCAGCGCGATGCCTTCGGCTCGCAACGCCTGCAGAAAAGCCTCGTCGGTACTGACCAGCGGCGCCGAGGCCGCCTCGGCACAGGCAGCGTAGAAGCAGTCGTGCACTGGCCAGTCGCATTGCATCGCCAGCGCGAAGGCGCGGTTGCGCAGCCGGGGCGATTCGACGAAGGCCGAGATGAAGGAGGGCAACGCGATGTTGCGCACGATGGGTGCGGCCTGTTCGGCCGCGATTTCGCCGCTCGCCGCTTTTTTCCAGGCGAGATCGGCCACGCCCGCGATCAGGATGTCGGGGGCGATCAGTTCGTGGCGGTTGACCAGCAGCGAGCGCGCCTGCGGGCGCAGCGGTTCCTCGACGAACCATTTGATGGCGACGCCGGGATCGACAACCACGATCATCGTCCACCATTGGCGCGCAGGAGCACGACGCCGGGAGCCATGGCGGCGATGCGGTCGGCCTCGGCCAGGGCGTCGAGGACCAGCGGCTGGCGCGAAGTGTGGGTCAGCAGATCGCGCAGATCGGCCTCGAGCGAGCGGCCCTTGGTGCGCGCGCGGGCCTTCAGCCGGTCGATGATCTTCTCGTCGAGGCCGCGGATGGTCAGGGTGTTCTTGGGTTTTTTCATCTTCTGCCCCCTGTTCTTCCCTAGGCGCAGAAGCCATGGAGGAACCATCGCGCTGTCGGATGGCCGTTGGTGGCGACGGTGTAGGGGCCGTCGCGGAACAGCCAGAAGCGGCCGCCGTCGTCGTCCTCGACCCGGTAATAGTCGCGCACCGGCGGCACGGCGTTCGCCGGAGGCCGGCTGCCGTCGGGCCGGGGTCGCCACCATTCGTCGGCGATCCGCTCCGGCCCGTCGGCGCGCACGATGCGATGCGCATGCCGGCGCCAGTGGAAGACCGACGGCGGATCGTCGGGCACGAAGGCGGTGACATCGACCGGCTCGGGCCGCTGCAGGAGCCGCGTCGGCCGCGCGCCCTTGAGACCGGCCAGACGTCGCCAGGCGCCGTCGGCCGCAGGCCTGGACGAGACGGCTACCGCGACCTGCACACGCTCGGGCAGATGGCTGTCGCGCGGCAGCAGCCGCACCACGTTCTCTGCTCCCAGCCGCAAGGCCAGCCGGTCGGCGAGGTCGACCGTGCCGTCCTCGCCCAGCGACAGGGCCAGCGCACCCGCCTCGGGCAGCACGTCCTGCGTGCCGCTCCAGGCCTCGACCTCGGGCGCGGCCAGGATCATCAGTTCTACGCCGAAGCCGGGATCGAGTTCGCCCAGTCTCTCCTCGAACAGCTTCATCAGCTTCGGGTTGTCGCGGTTGGGCCGGCTGGTGCCGATCGAGGTGCGGTCGACCGAGCCATCGACGCGATAGAGCGCGATCTCGAGTTTGCGCGCACCGACGCCCGCCTGCTCGAACTGCCGGCAGAGGGCGGCCAGCAGGCGACTGGTGGCGGCGGCGATGTCCTCGGGCCGGCCGATCGGTTCGACGAAACTCAGCCGCGTGCGGAAGGCGGGCACGGCCCGGCGCGGCTCGAGCACCTCGTCGCGTGCGCCCAGCGCCTGGTCGAGGCGGGTGAGCGGCAGGTCGCCGAAGCGCCGGGTGAGCGGCGCGCGCGGCAGGGGATAGAGATCGCCGATGCGGTGCAGCCCGAGCTTCACGAAGGTTTCCAGGATCGGCGCCTCGAGGCGCAGGCCTTCGACCGGCAGCGAGGCGAGGGCGGTGCGCTGGCCATGGCGCGGGCAGAAGAGATCGGCCTGGCGTTCGGCATGGCGCGCCAGTGCCCAGGCGGCACCCGCGGTATCGGCCATTGCGGCACGGCAGGTGAAATCGTGACGCGCCAGACGCCCGACCAGATCGGCCAGCAGTGCACGCTCGCCTGCCTCGTCCTGGCCGAAAAGATGGGTGCAGCCGGTGACGTCGAGCAGGAGGCCTGAATCGCCGCCGAAGCCGCCGGCGCTGCAAGCCTCTGTTCCTTCCTCGGCCAGTGCCCCGCCCAGCGGGTCGATCGCCACCCAGGGCGTGTAGCGGTCGCACCAGCCGGCGATCGTCTCGACCAGGCGCTGGTCGGCCTGCGGTTCGCCCGGCGCGGTGACAAGATCGGGCACCAGCGCGCGGGCGTCGGCCAGCCGCATGTGGGGACGCAGGCCCGCGGTGCGGGCGTGGGCGTTGAGCGCGGCGAGGCGCGGGCAGCCCTCGCGCCAGACGACGGTGGCGGCCGCTCTAGCCGACCATTCGTTCTTCGAAGTGCGTGCCAGACGATCCGTGGAGAGTTTCGGAAACCACAGCGAGACAATGCGTTTCATCGTTCCACTCCACGAGCCAGGACGGGATTTCGGCAATCGACGGCGCACCGAAGCGGTTGCGCCGGAGGTCGAGGCGCCAGCGCGCGGCGCCGATGTCGTGCAGGCCCGGCGTCGAGCGCGAGGGCGCCGAGGCGAGCCGCCAGCGCGTCACGCACACGCTTTGCGGCGGGGCGGGCTGGGGCCGCAGCAGGAGCGCGGGCACGCC
>JAUXST010000812.1 GCA_030679805.1 Reyranella sp.
TTGTCGCAGCATTCGCAGTTCGGGCGCAGCTCCAGCATCGATCTACCTGATCGGCTCATGCACGGTGACGAGCTTCGTCCCGTCCGGGAAGGTCGCCTCGACCTGGATGTCGTGGATCATCTCGGCGACGCCCTCCATCACCTGCTCGCGCCGGATCACGCTGGCACCCGCGTGCATCAGGTCGGCGACCGACCGGCCATCGCGCGCTCCCTCGACGACGAAGTCCGAGATCAGGGCCACCGCCTCGGGATGGTTGAGTTTCACGCCGCGCTCGAGACGCCGGCGGGCCACGACAGCGGCCATGGCGACCAGAAGCTTGTCCTTCTCACGCGGCGTCAGATTCATCGACCGTTTCCCCCTGCCGGCCCTCTCGCCAGACGGGTCCGACTATAGCGTGGCGATTGACGCATCAAACATGCCAAACACGGGGAAGCCGCCGTCCCCGGAACGCCGTCAGGAAATCGATGGCCGCGGCGCGTACCGCCGTTGCCTCGCCCAGCAGTCGCGCCACCAGGACACCGTTCACCAGCGTGACGCCGGCGCGAACGTCACGGCGGGCCTGGCCGGCATCGTCGAGCAACGCACGCGCCCTCGCGAAATGCGGGTCGGGCGCATCCCACACGCCGATCACAGTGGCCAGCGCATTGGCCGCCCCGAAGCCTGCCCCGTCCGGCGTCTCGCCCTCGACGCGCAGCGTGTCGGTCCAGGCGAGCCGGCCGGCGCGACGGACCGACCAGGAGTCGAGCAGCAGGCCCGAGGCGAAACGCTCGCCCGAGGCGCCACGGCCCAGAACCACCATCTCGCAGCCGAGCAGCGCCGCCCCCGCCGCCACCTCGGCCACGGTGCGCCGCACCAGACGCGCACCCTGGAAGACGATGGTTTCCTGCGGCAGCCAGTCGAGGACGGCATCCGCCCCGACGGTGATCGCCACGTCGATCCGGCAGGGATCGCTGCCGGGTGCGGCGCGATAGATCTTTTCCGCCGCCTGCGTCGCCACCACCGCCTGAGCGCCCGGTCCGACCGCGACCTCCATGAGGAGACGATCGCCGCCGGCCACGCCGCCCGAAGTCGTCACCAGCACCGCCTGCGGCGGTTCGCCCGGCTCAGAATCGGGGAACAAGACCCGGCAGGGATCGCGTTGATAGAGATCGGCCAGCCGCGTCTCGCCCTCGCGCACGGCAAAGGCGACGCGGCTTTCGCCGGAAGAACGTTGCAGGCGGGGCAGGCTGGTTGTCATCGGCCCCTGCTTGATAGATTAAGGACCGAAATGAGCAAGGCCTTCACCAAGGAAAGCGACGGCGACGACGAGGACGACCTACCCGAGGACATGGGCGGGTTGCCGGCGACCGCCAAGAACTACATGACGCCCGAAGGCTTCGAACGCCTGCGCGACGAGCTGAACCAGCTTATGCGCAAGGAGCGGCCTGAAGTGGTGAAGGTGGTGACCTGGGCGGCCGGCAACGGCGACCGTTCGGAGAACGGCGACTACATCTACGGCAAGAGGCGCTTGCGCGAGATCGACCGGCGCGTCCGCTATCTGAGCAAGCGACTGGCCAATGCCGAAGTGGTCGACCCGGCCAGGCGCGCGAAGACCGACCAGGTGTTCTTCGGCGCCACCGTCACGACGGCCAACGCCCGGGACGAGAAACGCACGGTCAAGATCGTGGGCGTCGACGAGGTCGATCTGGCCAAGGGCCATGTGAGCTGGATCTCTCCCATCGCCAAGGCGCTGATGCGCGCTCACAAGGGCGACGTGGTGACGCTTCGGACGCCCACCGGCCTCGAGGAGCTGGAGATCGTGGAAGTGAGCTACGTCTGAGGGCAGAGGCCCTACTCAGCTCTCGAAGAAGACGGTCTCCTGCGCGCCCCCGAGATGGACCGGCAGGCGCCACACGCCCTGCGCATCGCGCTTGGCCAGCAGGGTGCTCCGGCGCGCCGGTTCGACCAGTTTGAGCACAGGATCGCCGGCCAGGGCCGGATCGCCGTCGAAATAGAGCCGGGTCGCCAGCCGGTTGAGGACGCCGCGCGCGAAGACTGAAATATTGATGTGCGGCGCCTGCAGGCCACCCTCGGGCCACGGCACCGGGCCGGGGCGGATGGTGGCGAACTGGGCGGTGCCGGTCGTGTCCGTCGAGGCGCGACCGAACCCCTCGAAGCCCGCATCGAGCGGCAGGTTGCGGCGATCCTCGGGATGGTTGTAGCGGCCGTGGCTGTTGGCCTGCCAGATCTCGAGCAGCCCGTCGGTGACCACCTTGCCGTCGACGTCGTGCAAGGTGAGCGCGACCTCGATCCGCTCGCCCGCGACGCCCAGCGGCGCGAGATCGGCGCGATAGGTATTGACCACGGTGCCCCAGTAGAACGGGCCGATCGTCTGCGAGGGTGTCAGGCCGTCAGCCATGCTCGTCTTCCATTGGTACGGCGTTGCGACCGCGCAGCACGATGTCGAACTTATAGGCCAGCGCCCATTCCGGCTGCGTGCCCTCCATGTCGAAGGCCGCCTGCAGGCGACGGCGCGCGCCCTCAGGCACCGAATTGTAGATCGGATCGTAGGCGAGCAGCGGGTCGTTGGGAAAGTACATCTGCGTGATCAGGCGCGTGGCGAAGGCGGGCCCGAACAGCGAGAAATGGATGTGCGCCGGCCGCCAGGCGTTCTTGTGGTTGCCCCACGGATAGGCGCCGGGCTTCACGGTGATGAACTTATAGCCGCCCTCGGCATCGGCGCGCGTCCGTCCGCCGCCGTAGAAGTTCGGATCGAGCGGCGCGTCGTGCTGGTCGCCCGGATGATGATAGCGGCCGGCCGCGTTGCACTGCCAGATCTCGACCAGCGCGTTGGGCACGGCCTTGCCGTCCTCGTCGAGCACGCGGCCGTGCACGATGATGCGCTCGCCGAGCGGCGGCCCCATGCGCTGGCGCGTGAGGTCGTTCTCCTGCGCACCGAGACGCTCGTTGACCAGCAATGGGCCGGTGATCTCCGACAAGGTCTGCGGCAGCACGATCGCCGGCTTTCGCGGCGAGCGGCCGACCGTCGATTTGTAGGCGTCGACGCGATGGGGCGGGTGCTGGCCAAGTGCGGGCCGGCGGTAGAGGTCGTGGGTCATGCACGCAGTCTACAACCGAGCCCCCGTCTAGCCTAGGCTGTGAACTCATGAACGGCCTTTACCCTGACCTGGGTGGAGATGTCCGCTTCCGATGTCGAGGCGGGCTCCGATCACGTCCCTGCCCATGTCTCGGAAGTGCCGGAATCGGACATCGATCGGACGCTACGGTCCGGCGCTTTCGCCGGACTTCTCCCGCCGCGGCGGCCCGGCAGGCCTGCCGTCCTCCAGGTCGAGACTGAAGCGAGTCCCGATTCCCAACCTGTTGTCGAGATAGCGAACGCGGGTTGGCCGAAACACGTGGGCGCTAGCCTTGAAGGCTGTACGGACGGCGCCGACCGGACTGTCCAGGAGATCCCGGGCGAAGGGGAATTTCCCAAAGTAGACGGCGAGCGCGCCCGCCTTTTCCGCGATCGTCGCCGCTGGCCCCGCCACGCCTTCCATCTGCAGGCCCCGGATATCGTACCAAGTTGCCATCGGCGCATGAATCGTCACCGCGCATGCCGGATTGACCATCAGGTTCCGGCAATGCCGCGAGTCCAGCGACGAAAGGAACACAAGGTCGTAGCCGGACGAGGCGAAATAGACATCGCTCGCCCAAGGGACCTCCTTCACGCAGGTGGCAAGGGTCATGGGCGCCACTTCGTCCAGCAGGACACGCGCCGCCCCGGCGAACTCTTCAAGCGTCATTCCCGCCCCAACGCTTGAACAGGCTGTGGGCGATCTCGAACTGGTCGAGAACCTTGCCTACCGTCTGGTCCACGATGTCCATGATGGTCTTCGGTTCATGATAGAAAGACGGAACCGGCGGCAGAATGATACCGCCCATCTCGGTAACGGCCGTCATGTGCCGCAAGTGACCGAGGTGCAGCGGCGTCTCGCGAGGGACGAGAACAAGCTTGCGGCGCTCCTTGAGCGTGACGTCCGCCGCACGGGCGAGCAGATTGTCGTTCAGGGAGATCGCGATCTGCGCCAGGCTCTTCATCGAACAGGGCACGACCGCCATGCCCATGACCCGGAAGGAGCCGCTCGAAATGGATGCGGCAAGGTTGCCGTGATCGTGAACCACGTCGGCCAACGCCCGGACGGAGTCGGGGGTTCTGTCGGTTTCCAGCCCTAGGGTGACTTCCGCCCCCTTGCTGAGAACGAGATGGGTCTCGACCTCGGGGATGCCCTTCAGCACCTCGAGAAGGCGCACGCCGAATATGACGCCGCTGGATCCCGACAATCCGACAACGAGCCGCTTCATGACGTTTCCCCCTTTTTTGACCGATGCAGACAGCCCGCGGACTATTTATCTGGCGCATCCTTCGCCTGCTCCCGGTAGACGAAGCAGGAATCCGCGAACGTATACGGATATTCGGGGCGCTGGTCGGCTACGCGGCCGAGCCTGGGGCGAAGATTCCCGAATACACGATAGATGTTCGGATAGGGCTGGCCATGGAACTTCTTGAGAATGTCCTCCCATGTCCGGGGGAGGACTTGATATACGCCTCCATTGCCCGCTCGAGTTCCGGTTCCTGAAGGACCTTCGTGTCCGCGGCCGGCGCGCCGAACGGCGCCGTCACCGAACATTTCATGAAGCTGACCCGGTCGATGTCGCCGACGACCGGGATCGTGCAGTCGAAGCCTGCCTTGGGCGTATGCACTGGAGGATGATTGGTCTGCGCGAGCGGGTCGAGGGGAAGGATGTTCAGGTCCGGAATAATGACCGTGTCGACCTGCGGATTGTACCGCCATGCCATTGCCCACTTGACCTGATCGTCATCGAAGATGTCGATGTCCTCGTCGAACACATAGGCCAGCTTGGGAAACCATTGTCTTGAGCAAGTCAGCATGAGTCCGAGCGCCTGCTTCGCATCGCCGCCGCCGACGACCTTCATCCTGGCATAGACAATGTTGTGACTGCCCCCATAGGGGGCGTGAACATCCAGCACGCGCAATCCCGCGAGCTTCATCGCGCTGTAGATATCGGATTCGATCGTCGGATTGAAGATCATGAGGTCGGTTCGGCCCGGATGCAGCCCTCCGATCGTGGCGTACTGGTATATCGCATTCTTCCGATGGGTGATGCAGTCCACGACGAACCGGCAATTCTTCGGCAGGCCCGAGCCGTACGTGCCGGTGTATTCGCCATAGGGGCCTTCGTCATAGAGCCAACCCTCGGAAGTCATCATGCGACCCTCGAGGACGATCTCGGCATTGGCCGGAACCGTCAGGTCGTTGGTCTCGCACTTCACGACTCTCGCCGGATGCCCGTAGAAGCCACCGAGGATGTCCCAGTCGTCCTCACCCTCGAAAGAGTACATCGACGCGATCTTGTCGAGGGTCGGGCCGCCGATGACCACGGAAACGGGCATATCCTTGCCCGCCTTCTGGTACTTTTTGGCGTGGATGCGCGCGTTGTGACTGTCGTTCCTCATGTCGATGTTCGTCTCATTCCTGGAACGATACATGAACCGGTAGATGCCCCAGTTCGTGAGGCCGGTCTCGAGATCGCGGGAGACGACATTCGTGTCCTGGATGAAGGCATGCCCATCGTAGTTGTGATACAGGAACAATGGAAACTTGGTGAGATCGACGTCCTTGCCCTTGAGGACGACCTCCTTGCACGGGGCGGTCTCCACGCGAGCCGGCTTCTCCCTCTTCAAGTTGACCCGGGAAATGGCCTTCCCGAGATCGCGCGGATCGCATTTGAGGGCATGGGCATATTGTTCCCGTGTGCTGTATGCCCCGGCGAGGAACATGAACTCGCTGTCGACGACCTTCTCGACGAGGATCGCCTTGCTCGGCGAAGCTTCCATGAGGGCGGGAAGTTCATCCACCCGCTTCGGCTCCTTGATCCGCGTCAGTTGCCCGATCGCTTCCAACTCTTCGACGAAAGAGGTCATGTCTTGTTGCGGCATAGGGTTGCTCCTGTGACGATAGTGGTCAGTTCCGATTTCGCGACGAGCCGCTGGCTCCTCGGTGGCGAATTTCCATGTAGCGCTCGGGGAATCGTCCGAGCGGCTGACCTCGGCGCCGTGGCATCGGCTATTCGTCGGTGTCGAAGCGATCCTTCAGCGGGAAGCCCGGCGGATAGTCGACCTCTCCGGTCTTCTCGTTCCAGCGCACGACGCCTTCGCGCGGGACGCCGGCCGTGGGCCCGCCCACGGCGTCGGTGTCGACCAGACGCGCGGTTCTGAGGCCATTGATGAGCCAGTCGCCTTTGACGGCGCGCTCGGCGCATTTCGTCCATTCCTCGCACCAATCGCCCAAACTGTAGCCGTACCACTTCCAGCGCGGCGTGACGGGCGGCAATCCGGCCTTCTCCCACAGGCCCTTGGCTTCCTCCATGATTTCCCGGGCCGGCAGCGCCACCGGCGGCATGTCGTAGTGCAGGGTGGCGTCGATCATGATCTTGGCCTCCCACTCACGATCACGCAGCTTGGGTGCATGGCCGTTGGCCTGGTGATCCTCGATCTTCACGGACTTCATCAGGTCGGTGCGGTAGGCGATGGCCCACAGCACTTCCTCGACGTTGTTCGGATTGATGTCCTCATCGACGGCGACGGTGATCTTGCCCACCGAGCGCATGAAGGTAGTGGCGCCTTCCAGCGCCCGCCAGATTTCGGTCTTCGGTGTGTTCCTCTGCAGCACGATCACCGAGAACCTGGACACGCCGATCATCGGTCCATGCAGGGCGACGTCCTTCACCTGACGGATGTACAGCGTGTTCTTCAAGTGATTCAGCATGATCGCGCTGTAGTTGAGCTGCTTGATGACACCCGATTCCGACGGTGCCATCTGGGAGATCATCGAACTCAAGATCGCCTTCTTCCGCCGCGTGATAGCGGTGACGGTGATCGAGTGGTTGTATTCCTCCACCGACATGTTGCCGTAGGACTCGCCGAAGGGGGCCTCCATCTCGAGCTTGCTGGGGTCGAGCCAGCCCTCGATGATGATCTGGGCATCGGCGGGAACCATGAGCGGTATGGTCTTCGCCCTGACCTTGCGATAGGCCGCTCCGGCCAACGCGCCCGCCACGTCCATGTCGTCGAGATACTCGGGAACCTTCTGAGGGCCGACCACCTGCAGGGTAGGCGGTGCGCCGACGATCAGCGCCACCGGCATCTTCTCGCCGCGGTCCTTGTATTTCGCCCAGTTCTGATGAGCGCCGCCGTTGGTCTGAATCAGCCACATGCCCGTCATGCGGTCAGAGGCCTTCAGGCTGCAACGGTTCTGGCTGATATTTTGGATATTCGTCTCGGGGTTCAGCGTGACGAAGAGGCCCGCCGAGAAGTAAGGCGCGATATCCCAGCCCGGTGTGTTGTTGGGCACCGGCAGCGTATCGAGGCCCTTGCCGGCTCCGCCGCGAATATCCGCCTCCAGCAGCACGACTTCATGGACGGGCGCTTCCTCGGACGGGATCTCGACCGCAGGGATGGGATGTTGGAAAGCATGCGTCCACTTTTCGAAGATCTTCTGCGACAGGGCGGACAGGCCTTCGCCCTTGTATTCGATGCCCATCGACGCGGCATAGATTTCCGGCGATCCGGCGGTGCCGCCGACCTGAACGTCGCAGTCTCCCTTGTACTTGCGCCCCTTCGCATCCGTGACGTTCGTGAAGAGGAAGGCACGTTTCGGATTGGAATTGAGCACCGTTCCGACATCGCCGACATACCCCCAGCGCACAAACGCATGCAGGTGCTTGTCCTTGTTGATTTCTTCGTCGATCGTCCAAAGAAGGTCGGCTTTCTTCAGCTTCTCGAGATGATCGTTCAGGTCGTCGTATTGGCGCTTGAATCCCTTTTGCACGACTGGGCTCCTGTTTGTGATGCTTGCGGAATCGCCTGACCACGCCGGCGGACGGCCGGGGGCGATGACTGCGGTCGCGGTCCCCGGTCATTTCTCATCGAATCGAATGCCTCTGGCGGGATCCTGCGGCTGCGCCGTCTCGCTCATGTGGGCGGCCGAACGCCGCCCGTTGGCCAGCCAGTCACCCTTGGCCGCGCGCGCTGCGCAGGCATCCCATTCCTCCGACCAGTCGCCCAAGGAATAGCCGCTCCACGGCGACTGGGGATTTAACCGGGGCAACTTCAACTCCTCCCAGAGAACGCGGGCTCGTTCCATGTATTCTCGCTTCGGCAGCGCCACCGGCGGATAATCGCCCTTGGCCGTGGCATCGATCAGCATCGTGGCATCGAACTCCGAGCCTTCGAGCACTGGACCGTGCCCCTTGCCACGATTGGGGATGATGTGCGTGTCCATCCGAGGGTTGCAGCGGTAGGCCATCGCCCAGAGGACATGGTCCGTGTCCTCCGGGTCGATGTCCTCGTCGATGGCGACGCAGAACTTCCCGATGGCCGGAGTGAACGACGCGGCCCCCTGCAAGGCACGCCAAACCTCGGTCTTGGGGATTCCTCTGGCGATACTCAAGAAAAGAAACCGCCTCAGGTTGGTCAGCGGCTCGTGCATCGACACACGGGTCACGCCCTTGATGTTCAGCGTGTCCCGGAGGTGCGCGAGATACAGGGGCTCGTAGGCGACCTTCTTGATGACGCTCGATTCGCTCGGCGTAACCTGGGAGAGGATGGACGTGATAGTGTAGGAACGACGGCGTGTGATCGCCGTGACCTTCATGGAGAAGTTGTACTCCTCTAGCGCCATGTAGCCGTGCGATTCGCCGAACGGGCCTTCAGGTTCCAGCTTGTCGGTATCGATCAACCCTTCGACGACGACATGAGCCTCGGCCGGCACCCACAGGTCCACCGTCCTGCATTTGACGACATTGATCGGACGGCCGGCCAGACCGCCAGCCACGCCGATTTCATCGCAATCCAGCGGCAGTTTTTGCGGCCCCGTGAACGTCACGAGCGGCGGAGCTCCCAGGACGGCCGCCACGGGCATGGGCTTGCCGAGGGCCTTGTACTTGAGCCAATGCACGGCGCCGCCCGCCAGCGTGGAGCGCTCCATCATGACGGCCACGCGGTCCGGCGCCTTCAGGTTGCCGCGGTAGAGGCCCATGTTCTGAATGCCGGTGTCGGGATCGCAACTGACCCAAAGGGCAGCGGTGAAATAGGGCGCCGTATCATAGCCCGGTGTCGAAATGGGGACTGGGAGTGCGTCCACGCCGTTGCCTGCGATCGCAAGCGCGTCACCGATGGTGACGACCTCCTGGCAGGGCGCCTGGTCCACTTTCCGAGGTGCGATGGGATGCGCCATGGCGTCGAGCCAGGTCTTGCCGATATCCGCCTCGGGCTTGTTCATGCCCAACGCATAGATTCGCCGGGTACCCGCGAGAGCGCCAACGGCCACGCGCGCTCCGGGATAAGAGCGGCCGGCGCCATCGACGATATTGGTGAACAGGAAAGCCTTGCGATCCGCCTCGGGAATGCCGCCCCTGTACTGCCACCGAACCAGCGGGTGCAGTTCCGTATCCTTGTCGATGGCGCGGTCGACCGTGTACAGCAAACCGAGAGCGTCCAGCTTGCTCAGGTGGCTGTCGATATCGTCATAGCCTGCCGGCTCATATGCCACGGACCACTCTCGCTTCCCGGCGAGAAGACACCCGCTCTTCGCGCCCTTCGAGAGAAGCTACGTGGATGCCGATCTCCGTACTTTGTTCCAGATCAAATTGCCCAGGGAGCCTACGACGCGGTGGATCTGGCGCGCGAACAAGCAGTCACACCGCGCCGCGACCCGATGCCCGGCGAGCTTGCAGGTTCGACGGCTTGCTCTTTCCAAATCATCTTCAACACATAGAAGAGCAAGATTGTGGTGTCGCCTAGGCCGCCCGTACCTCCAGGCCCTTGGGCGTGGCGCGGTAGCCGGTGAGCGTGCGTTCCGCGAAACCCAGACGCCAGTTCAACATCCGGGCCGCGTAGTCGGCCTGCTGCGCCGCGTAGGCGGGATCGCCGGCGCGGTTCACGAGCTGGCCGGGATCGTCGCGCAGGTCGAAGAACAGCGGCGGCAGCGCGGCGAAGTGCACGTACTTGAAAGCCTCGTCCTGCACGACGGCAAGCGAGCATTTGTCCATCGGCACGCCCAGCGCCGATTCGGGCTTGCTGTAGTGGAGGTCGCGGAAGTCGAACTCGTAGTGGACCTCGGTGCGCCAATCGGCGGGCATCTCACCCTCGCAGAACGGCAGCAGCGAGCTGCCGTCGCACTGGCGCGGCACCGGCAGGCCGAGCCATTCGAGAATGGTCGGCATGGTGTCGATGGTCTCGGTGAAGCGCTCGACGATGGTGCCGCGCGTGCCGTTCGCCTCGGGCCGGGGATCGCGGACGATCATGGGGATGCGGTAAGACTCGTCGCAATAGCCGATCTTGCCCAGCAGGTGATGGTCGCCCAGCTGCTCGCCGTGGTCGCAGGTGAAGACGATCAGCGTGTCGTCCCACTGGCCGGTGGCTTTCAGGAAATCGAACACCCGGCCGAGCTGGTCGTCGATCTCGCTCATCAGGCCGCAGTAGGTGGCGCGCATTTGCGCCACTTCCTCGTCGCTCATCGCCGAGCCGGCAGCCTTGCCGTCCTGGAAGAAACTCGACTGGTTGATATGGTTCACATAGTAGGCGAGCAGCGGATGCTGGCCGGCTTCCTCGGCGGCGCTCGCCGCCCGCACCGGCCTGGGCATGTCCTCGGGCCGGTACATCGCATGGTAGGGCGCCGAGGCGATGAAGGGTGGATGCGGCCGGTAGTAGCCGAGATGCAGGAACCACGGCTTGCCGCCGCGGCCGTGCAGGTAGGAGAGGCCGCGCTCGGTGAACCAGGCGGTGTCGGACAGTTCCTTGGGGATCCGCGCCGGCCGTGCCGTGGCCCCGGCGCCCGGCTCGCCCTCCGGCAGCCAGATGTCCTCGCGGTTCTGCGGCAGCTTGAAGCCCTGACTCGCCACCCAGCCGAAGTAGGCGTCGCGGTAGGGCTCGAAGGCGCCGACCGGGCGGAAGCCGTCCATGATGTCGCCCAGCACCAGGAAGCGCGGGTCGTGCGGCCCGGTGGTGCGTGGGTCGGGCGTCGTGGTGGTGTAGCCGACCAGGGCCGGGTCGTAGGCGCCGCGCCGCAGTTCGTGGGCGAGATTGGTGAATCGCGAGTCGAGCGGAACGGTGTTCTGCACTGCGCGGTGATTCATCAGATACTGACCGGTGAGCAGGCTCGCCCGCGCCGGCCCGCAGGGCACGGCCTGGGTGAAATGATTGCGGAAGGTGACGCCTTCGGCCGAGAGCCGCTCGATGTTCGGCAGCTTCAGATAGTCCGCGCCGAGCTTGGGCAGCATCAGGCCGCGCCACTGGTCGACGACGATCAACAGGACATTCTTGGCGGCCGACATGCTGGTTTCACCGTGGTTGGAGAGACGCCGATTGCGCTAGAGTGCGCTCAAATGAGTGGAGGAGACAACACGTGGCACGTTTCAAGATTGTGACGACCGCCGGCCCGGGCACGGGCGTGCCGGGTGCGGACCATTCCCTGGAGATGGAGGCATTGGCCGCCATCGGCGCGGAGATCGTCGAGGTGAAGGGTGGCGAAGACGAACTCGCCGCCGCTGCCGTCGATGCCGACGCGATCTACGGCAAGGGCCGGCCGCGCATCACGGCCAAGGTGATCGGCGCGGCCAAGAAACTGAAGGTCGTGTCGCTGGCCAGCGTTGGCGTCGATTCGGTGGACGTCGATGCTGCCACCGCGCTCGGCATTCCCGTCACCAACTGTCCCGACACCTTCATCGAGGAAGTGGCCGACCATGCCATGACCCTGATCCTGTCGAGCTGGCGGCGCCTCGTCGTGCAGGACCAGATGGTGCGCAAGGGCGACTGGGGCAAGGCGCGGCCGATGCTCTACCAGTTCCCGCGGCTCATGGGCATGACGCTGGGCTTCATCTCGTTCGGCCATGTCGCGCGCGCCGTCGCCAAGCGCGCCGCACCGTTCGGCTTCCAGATGCTGGCCTACGATCCCTACATCGAGGAGCTGGTGATGTCCGACTACGGCGTGCAGCCGGTCGGCTACGACGAACTGCTGCAGCGCTCCGACATCATTTCAATGCACGCGCCCGGCACCAAGGACGCACATCACCTGATGAAGGAAGCGCACTTCAAGAAGATGAAGAAGACGGCGCTGTTCGTGAATACCGGCCGCGGCTCAACGGTCGATGAGGCGGCGATGATCAAGGCACTTCAGGAAGGCTGGATCGCCGGCGCCGGCCTCGACGTGCTGGAGACCGAACCGGTCGGCCACAACAACCCGCTGCTCGGCATGGACAACGTCATCCTGACGGCGCACGTGGCCTCGGCCTCGAACCGCTTCGACGTCGCGCGCAAGCGGCGCGTCGGCGCGGAGATGGCGCTGGTCCTGGGCGGCAAGTGGCCGCGCGCCTGCGTCAATCCCATGGTGCTGGAGAAGTCCAAGCTCCAGCGTTGGCAGCCCTTCTCGATGGAACGCGGGCCGGGGAACTGAGGCTCCGAATCCTTCCTATCTTGCGCGATCGATTCGCCCCCAATCCGTTGATTCCAGCGGCGAATTTCGCGTGGGAATGGGAAGGATAACGCGACATTTTTTCAGCGTCTTTTCCGTCGCGCAACGCAGGTCGGTTCGATCGAACGATGTATAGAGCAACGAGATAGGATATATATCCTATAGACTCCTGTCAAGAGCGCAGGCTCATGCCTCTTGTTCCTGCAGCCGGTCGCGGATGGCGCGATCGCACTGGGCGAGATTCTCGAAGGGACCAAGCACGACCTTGCCGCCGTCGTCGACGGCGTACCAGCCGGTCTGGGTGAGGCTGAAGTCGCCCAGATCGTCGGTCGGGACATGGACGGCGATCAGGTCCTTGGGAACAGACATCCAAGGCACGTAGTCACCCACTGCGGCTTTTCAACCGCACCGAGTCCTTCAAGGACCGAGTCCTTCAAGTTACGTGGGCGCCGGTGCCGGATGAGGGCGTCTGGGCCACAAGGGCGACCCGGTCGTGGATGGCCCGGTCGCATTCGCCCAGGCTCATGAATGGGCCGAGAACCGCCTTGTCCTCATCATCTACGGCATACCAGCCGCTTTCGGTGACGCTGTAGAGGTCGACGTCATCCTTGGGAACGTTGACGGCGACCAGGTCAGTCGACTTATCCATCTGTTCGCCTCCTTCTTTCCAGGCGTGCATAGAGAGAACGCACGCACCGCCGGAAGGTTTCGGGCTGCCCGTGGATTAGGGCAGTGAATTAGAGGCGACGAGTCCAGCGATCGAGGTTGGCGGCCCCAGGAGGAACCTCGCCCTTCACTAGTGCCTCGACCTGGCGGACCGTATCCATCGCCTGGCTTTCGCTGGCAGGTGGCGTCAAGCCACCTATGTGTGGCGTGGCGATGACATTGGGCAGGCGCGCCAATTCCGGCGACGGCATCTGATCGGGTGCGCGGCCGACATCCATGGCGGCACCGGCGATGCGGCCTTCCGCCAGCACCTTTGCCAACGCCGCCTCGTCGACGAGGTTGCCGCGCGACATGTTGATGAAGAAGGCGTCCGGCTTCATGCGCGCGAAGGCCGCCGCATCGAGCAGGTTCTCGGTCTCCTCGTTGGCGATGGCGAGACAGATCACGTAGTCGGCGCGCGCCAGCAGGTCGTCCATCGGCAGCTTGATGAAGCGCTGGTCGTCGACCTGGGCGTAGGGGTCCGACACCAGCACCGTCATGCCCATGGCGGCGAGCAGCGGCGCGAGATCGCGGGAAATGCGGCCATAGCCGATGATGCCGACCGTGCTGCCGGAAAGCTGCCGGCCGACACGGATCTCGGGCTTGCGGCCTTCATGGTAAACAGCGGCCGCGCGGCTCATCCCACGGGAAAGATCGACCAGGAAACCCAGCGCCAGCTCGACGACGGACTTCACGAAGCCGGGCTCGGCGTGAGTCACCAGGACGCCCGCCGCCGAGGCGGCGGCGACGTCGATGTTGCGGATGTCGACGGCGCTTCGCATCACGGCTTTCAGCCCGGGCAAGGCAGCGAAAATCTCGCCCGGCATCGGCGTGGAGCGGTCGGCGATGATCAGATCCGCATCGCGTGCCGCCGCGATCACACCGGCAGGATCGAGCGGGCCGTCGCCCTCGTGCAACGTCACCTCGACCAGTTCCTGCAGCTGCGCGAGCGCCCGCGCACCGTAATAGTTCCGGCGCGCCAGCGGCGTGTGCGAGAGCAGTAACTTCATTGTGGGTCTCCTCCGACGCGGCGGAGACTACAACAAGAACTTCACCCTGAGGAGGTCGCGTAGCGACCGTCTCGAAGGGTGAGGCGATTTTGTCGTTAGGGTTCTAAACTACGGTGTCTTCATAGGCGTCGCCTCGCCGAGGAACGAGACGTGCGCGGCCACGATGCGCCAACCCTCCGGCGTACGCATCCAGGTATGACTCTGCCGGCCGGTCTTGGCCGCGCCATGGCGTCGAAACTCGCAATTCGCCGTGCCGAAGTCTCGGCCGTAGGTGACGATCCAGAGCTTCAGCAGGTCGCGCTGGACGACGAAGCCGGGATCGCGGCCGGCGCGGAAAGCCGCGATCTGGTCGTGGCCGTAGAGCTGCTCGCCGATGCCGTAGCGCAGCGTGTGCGGGCTCTTCCAGAACAGGGCATCGAGCGTGACCACGTCGTTGGTGTTGAGGGCCTTTTCGTAACCGTTGAAGGCCGCGGTCACCTCACCCACGACCTCGGGAATGTTTATTTCCATTACTTCGTCTCCTTACGCAGGCGGGGCGCTGGCGGCGCCCTGCTTCTCCAGGAAGGCGGCCACGCGCAACGCGGCCTGCTCGTTGTAGGGCTTGGCGATGATCTGCACGCCGATCGGCAGGCCGCCCGGCCGCTGCAGCGGCGCCACCACCACGGGCAGGCCGATGAACGAGATCGGCTGGGTGAACAGGCCGAGGTTGGCGCGCACAGGCAGGTCGACGCCACCCAGCTTCATCATGACCTGGCCGAGTTTCGGTGCCGTGCAAGGCGTGGCGGGCGCCAGCACGATGTCGGCCTGGTCGAAGACCTTCAGTACATTGGCGCGATAGTGCCGGCGGAAACGCTGGGCCTTCACGTACCAGGAGCCCGGCAGCAGCGCGCCCGCCATGAAGCGCTCGCGCGTGTCGGGGTCGAAATCCTGCGGCCGGGCCTTGAGCCGCGGCAGGTGAAGCTGCGCACCTTCGATGGCGGTGATGACATAGGCCGCCGCCCGCGCCGCCGCCGCCTCCGGCAGTACGACGGTCTTGGTCGCGCCCAGCGCCTTCGCCACTGTCGCCACCGCTTCGAAGGCCTCGGGCTCGCCGCCCTTCGCGAAATAGTCGCCGGCGATGGCGATGCGCAACCCGTCGATGCCTTCCATGAGGCGCAACGAAGTCGGATCGGCGGGGCGATCGGTGCAGACCGGATCGTCGGCATCCCAGCCCTGCATCGCATCGAACGACAGCGCCAGATCCTCGGTCGAGCGCGCGATCGGGCCGAGATGGTCGAAGGCATCGACGAAGGGAAAGGAGCCGGCGCGGCTCAAGCGGCCGTAGGTCGGTTTCAGCCCGAACAGGCCGCAGAGCGAGGACGGCACGCGGATCGAGCCGTTGGTGTCGGAGCCCAGCGCCAGCGGCACTTCGCCCGCGGCGACCGCGGCGCCCGAGCCACCCGACGAGCCACCGGACATGCGCGTGGTGTCGCGCGGATTGCGCGACGGGCCGTAGTGCACGTTCTCGCCGGTGAAGTCGTAAGCGTACTCGCCCATGTTGAGGCCGCCCACCAGGATCGCGCCGGCAGCCTCGAGCTTGCGCACCAGCGCGCCGTCGCGCGCCGCCTTCGGCCCATCGATGTTGATCTTGGAGCCGGCCCGCGTCGGCAGGCCCGCGATATCGAACAGGTTTTTTACCGCAAACGGCACGCCGATCAGGGGACCGCGATGGCTGCCGGCATCGATCTCGGCCGCGCGCTTGATCGCCCGCTCGGCCACCACGTCGGTGAAGGCATTGATCGTGGGCTCCGACGCCGCGATGCGCTTCAGCGTGGCGTCGATTACGGCGGCGGCCTTGACCTTGCCGCTCCTCACCGCGGCCGCGATTTCGGTCGCGGTCGCCGACTTCGAGAGGGGATCGCTCATGGCTGGAACACCGGTCCGGGGGTCAGCTCGTCGTCGAGGTCGATCTCGAGCAACGGCCGCGCGATCACGAGAGAGCGCTCAACGTTCAGGATCACATTGGCGCGGTACTCGGGCGCGATCGCGAGGCCGATGGCCTTCGCCGCCTCGTCGACCAGGCGCGCAACGTCGGGCTTGTCGTCGAGCTTGTCGTCGGCCACGTCTTTTCCTCCCTCGAGCGAAGTGACAGGCAACCTGCCGCGCCGGTTCGGCGCAGGCAAGGAGCGTGCCAATCGCCGCTCACATCTGGCGGCTGCAATCCGCGCCAAGGTTGGCTAGAGAGGACGTCATGAACAGCGCACTCGATCTCGGCGTTCACAGTCTGCGCGCCGCTTACGCCGCCGGCACCCTGACATGTCGCGCGGTGATCGAAGAGGTGCTGGCGCGCATCGCCACGGCGGGCGACGACAAGGTCTGGATATCGCGCGTGCCGGACAGCGTCCTGCTCGCGCAGGCGGACGAATTCGACGAGCGACGCGATCGGATGGCCGAGCTGCCGCTTTACGGGATCCCGTTCGCCATCAAGGACAACATCGACTGCGCCGGGCTGCCGACGACGGCCGCATGCCCGGGCTTTGCCTACAAGCCCGAAAAATCCGCCGAGGTCGTGCAGCTGCTTGTCGAGGCCGGCGCCATCGTGATCGGCAAGACCAACCTCGACCAGTTCGCGACCGGCTTGGTGGGCGTGCGCTCGCCCTACGGCGTGCCGCGCAATCCGTTCGATGCGGACTACGTTCCCGGCGGGTCGAGTTCGGGCTCGGCCGTCGCCGTGTCGTCGGGCCTCGTGAGCTTTTCCCTCGGCACCGACACCGCAGGCTCAGGCCGCGTGCCGGCGGGCTTCAACAACATCGTCGGCCTGAAGCCAACTCCTGGACTGCTCAGCAGCGAGGGCATGCTGGCGGCCTGCGAATCGCTCGATTGCATGTCGATATTCGCACTCAGCTCGAGCGATGCCGCCGAGATCTTCAGAATGGTCGCCGGGCCGCAGATGGGTGCCGACTTTGCCGGCGGCTTCAACTTCGGCGTGCCGCGACAGCCGGAATTTTTCGGCGACGCGGCCTATGCCGCGCTCTACGACGAGGCGATCCGGAAACTGCAGGATATGGGCGGCACGCCGGTCGAATTCGACTACGCGCCGTTTCGCGACGCCGCACAGCTTCTCTACAACGGCCCTTGGGTTGCCGAACGCACCGCCGCCGTCGGCGACTTCATCGACAAGGCGAACGACAAGGCCGGTGTCTGGCCCGTGACGCAGCAGATCGTCCAGAGCGGGCGCAAGTACAGCGCCGTCGATGCCTTCCGGGGCCAATATCGGCTGAAAGCTCTGCAGGCGGAGGCGTACGAACAGACACGACAGTGCCATTTCCTTGCCCTGCCCACCGCCCCCACGATCTACAAGGTGGCCGACCTCGAGCGCGAGCCGGTGCTCTACAACTCGCACCTCGGCCACTACACCAACTTCGTCAACTTCTTCCGTATGTGTGCGCTGGCCCTGCCAGCGGGCTTCCGCCCAGACGGCTTGCCGTTCGGTATCACGCTTGTCGCCGAGAGGGGGCTCGACAACATGCTGCTCGAGTTCGGCGCGCGTTGGCAACGCGCCGTGCCGCTGCCGCTGGGCAGAACTGCGAGCGACCTGCCCCCCGTCGACGCCGATCCGCGAACCGAGGAGTCACGAATCGAGATCGCCGTGGTCGGCGCGCACATGAGCGGCCTGCCCCTGAACAACCAGCTTACCGGTCTGCGCGGTCGTCTGGTCAGCGTGGACGAGACCGCGCCGCGATATCGACTCTACGCCTTGCCTGGCGGGCCACCGCAGCGGCCCGGCATGGTGCGCGTCGTCGAGGGCGGCGCTTCGATCGCCGTCGAAGTGTGGAGCCTGCCCTCGTGGGCGTTCGGCGACTTTGTCAGCAAGATCCCGGCCCCGCTCGGCATCGGCACGATCGAGCTGGCGGACGGCCGCACCGTGCAGGGCTTCCTGTGCGAAGCCTATGCCGCCAAAAGCGCGCACGACATCACCTCGTTCGGCGGCTGGCGGGCCTATATGAAAAGCTTCGCTGTCTGATAGGGTCCGTCCCCGAGGAGGAACCAACCCATGGCGAAGATCGCAATCATCACCGGATCGGGCAGCGGCATCGGCCGCGCCGCGGCATTGGCGCTGCTCAAGAACGGCTACAAGGTCGTGCTGGCCGGCCGCCGCAAGGAAGCGCTGGAAGAGACCGCGAGCATGGCGGGCAACAATGCCCCCAACGCGCTGGCCGTGCCGACCGACGTCACCAAGCGGGAATCGATCCAGGCGCTGTTCGCCCGCACCAAGGAAGCGTTCGGCCGTCTCGACCTGGTGTTCAACAATGCCGGCGGCGGCGCGCCGCCCGTGCCGCTGGAAGACCTGCCGTACGAAACGTGGCTGGGCGTGGTCGCGGCCAACCTGACCGGCCCGTTCCTGTGCACCCAGGAAGCCATCAAGATCATGAAGGCGCAGAAGCCGATGGGCGGGCGCATCATCAACAACGGCTCGATCTCGGCGCATGCGCCGCGGCCGTTCTCGGTCGCCTACACCTCGACCAAGCACGCCATCACCGGCCTCACCAAGTCGACCTCGCTCGACTGCCGGCCCTACGACATCGCCTGCGGCCAGATCGACATCGGCAATGCCGTGACGCCGATGACGGAACGCATGACCAAGGGCGTGCTGCAACCCAACGGCACGACCGTGGCTGAGCCACGCATGGACGTCGAAGCCGTGGCCCAGGCCATCGTCTACATGGACAGCCTGCCGCTCGACGCCAACGTCCAGTTCATGACCGTGATGGCGACCAAGATGCCGTTTGTGGGAAGAGGTTAGCGCGTCTCCGCGCTAACCTCTGGCGGGCGGCAGCACCTTCTGAGGCGCAAGAGCCCGCACCGTGCAGAAAAGACAAGATCATGAGCGGGCCTGGAGGCCCGCGGTCCGAAAAATCAGTAGCCCTCGTCCCCGAGGTTGAGCAGCGGGAAGGCCGAGTGCACGCCGGGCAGGTTGGTCGGCGTGCTGGCACTGATGTAGCTGCTGTCGAGTTGCGCAAGGCTGGCGACGCCCAACAGGCCCATCACCTCCTTCATCTCCTCCTCGAGCAGTTCGATCACGCGCTCGATGCCGGCCGCGCCCGCAGCGGCCAGGCCGTAGCAGTAGAGACGACCGAGGCCCACCCAGTCGGCGCCCATGGCGATCGCCTTCACGATGTCGCTGCCACGGCTGAATGAACCGTCGACGACGATCTTGGCGCGCTTGGCCACGGTCTCGATGATCTCCGGCAGGACCTGGGCCGAGCCGCGGCCGTGGTCGAGCTGCCGTCCGCCGTGGTTGGAGCAGTAGACGCCCCAGACGCCGTGCTGGCAGGCGATCTCGGCGTCCTCGCTCGTGCCGATGCCCTTCAGCATGAACTTCACGTCGGGGAACTTGTCCTTCACGCGCTTGAAATTGTCCCACGAGAACGCCGCCTGGTGATCCTGGCCGACGGCGGCCGTGCGCCACGACTTCACGAAGCGCTTGGCGATGTCGCGCTCGCGCCTGGAGTAGACCTGGGTATCGACGGTGATGCAGAAGGCGTCGTAGCCCGCATCCATCGCCTGCTTCACGCGGTCGGCCACCCACGCGTCGTCGCCGCGGACATAGAGCTGGTAGATCTTGGGCGCGGTGCCGCCCTTGACGATGTCCTCGAGCTTGAGCGTCGTCACCGAGCTGATCAGCATCGCCACGTTGCCCGCGCCTGCCCCCTTGGCGACGGTGATGCCGCCACCCGGTTCGAAGGATTCGAGCGAGCCCACCGGCGCCAGCATCACCGGCAGCCGGAGTTTGCGGCCGAAGATTTCCGACGACGGATCGATCTTAGATACATTGCGCAACACGCGCGGCTTGAAGGCGATGGAATCGAGGGCGAGACGGTTGCGCCGGAGCGTCGTCTCGGTCTCCGTCCCGCCGATGAGATAGTCCCAGATGTTGGGACTGAGGCGAATCTTGGCCGCCTTGACGATTTCATGGAGCGTCGCAAATTCGCTCTCGAGGCCGCTCGCCATTCTTCCCCCGGTACTTGTCAGTTGCCCACCGTTTCTTGCGCGTCCACCGCAGCACGTCAATGCGACGTCACAATTTCGCCACCATTGGACGACGCGCGGAACCATTGCACACCGGCAGCATTGACGCTGAGGCCATTCGACGATTTGATCCAGCATAGGGACGACCGCTCGGCGACACCGGCAGCAACGATTGCTGGTAGACTGGGCAAACGGTGAGGCGAGCAATGAAAAGACGTATTTTGGTGCAGGCCCTGGTGGGCGGGCTGATTTGGACGCCGGCTTTCGCCGCCGATCCGCTCCCGACCCTGCGGGAAACGCCTGTTTTGGCTGAACGTGTGAAGGCGGGCAAGCTGCCGCCGATCGCCAAGCGCCTTCCCGAGCAGCCCTGGGTCGTCAATAAATTCGCGGGTGAAGACGGCCCTGGCAAGCAAGGTGGCCAACTCAACATGCTGGTCGCCGGCGTGCGTGATTCTCGCCTGATGACGATCTACAGCTACACAAGGCTGATCGTGTACGACGAAAAATTCAAGCTGCACCCGGACATTCTGGAAAGCTACGACATCAAGGAAGGCCGTGAGTTCACTCTGAAGCTGCGAGCCGGACACAAGTGGTCGGACGGCCACCCCTTCACCACCGAGGATTTCCGCTTCTTCTGGGAAGATATTGCCAACAACAAAGAGCTGTCGCCGTCGGGGCCCTCGGTCGAGCTTCTCGTCGACGGCAAGCCACCCAAGGTCGACATCATCGACGAGCGGACGATCCGCTATACGTGGGACAAACCCAATCCCTACTTCATTGAGAGCCAGGCGCGCGCCGCTCCGCTCTTCCTCTTCCGGCCAGCGCACTACCTGAAGAAGCTCCACGGCAAGTACACACCCGAAGAAGAGATTTTGGCCGCCAACAAGGGGACCCGGTGGGTCAATGTCTACCGCCGTTTCGACGTCATGTACGGCAACAGCAATATCGACCTTCCGACGCTCAATCCGTGGCTTCTCGCGACGCCATTCCCAGCCCAGCGCTATGTCTTCACCCGCAACCCCTACTATCACCGCATCGACGAGAAGGGACAGCAACTCCCCTATGTCGATGAAGTGATCTTCACCGTGGCGGCGACCAACCTCATTCCGGCCAAGGCGGGCCTCGGTGAGGCAGACCTGCAGCCGCGCTATCTCAACATGCGCGACTACACCTTCCTGCAGAAGAGCGCCAAGACATCGGGCGTCAACGTTCGCTTGTGGGAATCCGGCTCCGGCTCCCAGATCGCGCTCTATCCCAACCTGACCGCGACCGACGAGGAGTGGCGAAAGCTGATGCGCGACGTCCGCTTCCGTCGCGCACTTTCACTGGCGATCGATCGTGACGAACTGAACCAGGTCGTCTACCTCGGCCTGGCCAAGCCCTCCAACAACACGGTCATGGAGCGGTCCGAGCTGTTCAAGCCAGAGTACGCCACCAAGTGGGCGAAGTACGATCCCAAGCTCGCCAACAAGCTCCTCGACGAGGTCGGCCTCGCCAAGCGCGGACCCGACGGCATCCGACTGCTGCCCAGCGGCAAGCCGGCAACCATCGTGGTCGAACTTCAGAGCGAGGAGACCGAAGACAGCGACGCTCTGCAGCTGATCTCCGAATTCTGGAAGAAGGTCGGAATCAAGATGCTGAGCAAACCCCAGACGCTCGAGAATTTCCGGCTCAGGGCCTTCTCCGGCGAAGCGATCATGACGGCCTACGCCGGCAACGTGACCGCCGTGCCGACAGTCAACACCAGCCCCAAGGAATTCGCGCCGACCATGCAGGGCGGTCTCCAGTGGTCGCGCTGGGGCATGTTCATCGAATCCAAGGGCACCAAGGGCGAGAAATGCGACCTGGAGTCGGCCTGCAAGCTGCTCGACTATGTGAAGGAATGGGAGACATCGAGCGACCCCGCCGGGCGCCGCAAGGCATGGGACAAAATCCTCGAGGCCAACGCCGACGAAGTGTTCTCGATCGGCACGGTGAACGGCATCCGCCAGCCCATCGTGGTAGGCCCCAAGGTGCGTAATGTGCCGAAGGAAGGCTATTCCGCCTGGGATCCGGGCGGATACATCGGGCTCTACCAGCCCGACACGTTCTGGATCGCCCAGTAACGAGCGACGCGTAGCGCGATCCTCTACCAGGTGTCGATGTTCGGCCGCTTCTTGGCTGAACGCTTCGGCTTCGACGCCGCTCCCAGCAGCGCGGTCGCGATCCAGCGCCGCGAATCGGCGGGGTCGATGACCTCGTCGACTTCGAAATAGGTGGCGGTGCTGAGCGCCTTGCCGCGGGCATAGGCGGTCGCCACCATCTTGTCGAACAGCGCGCGCCGCTCCGCGGGATCGGTGATCGCCTCCAGTTCCTTGCGATAGCCGAGTTTCACGGCACCCTCGAGCCCCATGCCGCCGAATTCGCCGGTCGGCCAGCTGAGCGCGAAGGTCGGCGCGTGGAACGAGCCGCCCGCCATCGCCTGGGCACCAAGCCCGTAGGCCTTGCGCAGCACGATGGTGCCGAACGGCACGGTGAGGTTGGCGCCGGTCACGAACAGCCGCGAGCAATGGCGAACCAGCGCGGTCTTCTCGACTTCCGGTCCAACCATCATGCCGGGCGTATCGCACAGGAACAGGATCGGGATGTCGAAGGCGTCGCAGAGCTGCAGGAAGCGCGCGGCCTTGTCCGAGCCGTCGCTGTCGATGGCACCGGCAAGGTGCGTCGGGTTGTTGGCGACGATACCGAGCGGCTTGCCCTCGATGCGGGCGAAAGCCGTAACCATGCCCGGACCGAAGGCGCGGCGCAGCTCGAGCACCGAGTCCTCGTCGCACAAGGTGGCGATCACGTCGCGCACATCATAGACGCGCAGGCGGTTCTCGGGGATCACGCGGCGCAGCAGCCGCTGGTCGGCGGCCCGCCACTCCGGCAGGGCGCCCTGGAAGAAGGAGAGATACTTCTTGGCCACGGCGACCGCCTCGGCCTCGTCTTCGACGGCGATATCGACCATGCCGTTGGGCACCTGCACGCTCATCGGGCCCACTTCCTCGGGCGAGAACACGCCGAGATTGCCGCCCTCGATCATTGCCGGCCCGCCCATGCCGATGGACGAGTTCCTGGTGGCGATCACCACGTCGCAACAGCCGAGGATCGCGGCGTTGCCCGCGAAGCAGCGGCCGGAATTGATTCCGACCAGGGGCACCGCACCACTCAGCCGTCCGAAAATGTGGAAGGCCATGGTGTTGAGTCCGGCGACCGACTGCACGTCGATGTCGCCCGGCCGGCCACCGCCGCCTTCGGTGAAGAACACCAGCGGGATGCGCTGCTTCTCCACGATCTCGAACAGGCGGTCCTTCTTGTGGTGGTTGTTCTTGCCCTGGGTGCCGGCCAGTACAGTGTAATCGTAATGCGCCACAGCGACGCGGCTCCGCTCGGGTCCGAACAGCGAGCCGTTGACCCGGCCGATGCCGGTGATCAGCCCGTCGGCTGGCGTCTTTTCGATCAGGTCCTCGACCGTCCGGCGCGTGCGCTGGCTGGCGATGGCGAAGGCGCCATATTCGACGAAGCTCCCGGGATCGACCAGATCGTCAAGATTCTGCCGCGCCGTGCGCTGGTTGGTCTTGCGCCGCCGCGCCACCGCGTCCGGACGCTTCTCGTCGAGCGTCATCGCCCGGCGTTCGAAGTATTCGGCGAGGTCGGGCCGGACGTGATCGAGGTCGATCTTCTCCTCGACCGCAGCGCCCTTCACCTCGACGTCCGCTTCCTCGACGAAAAGGAGTGCATGACCCTCGTAGATCGTCTCGCCCGCTTCGACCGCGATCCGCCGCACGTAGCCGCGGGCCGGGCTGCGGATTTCGTGCTGCATCTTCATGGCGTCCATCACGAGAAGCGCCTGGCCCGACGCGACGGCATCGCCCTCCGCCACCGCGATGCTGACGATGGTGCCCTGCATCGGTGCCGGCACCGGCACCGTACCCTCGGGCGCCTCGCTCGCGGCCGACGGCACCGCAGCCTCGGCTTTGGCCTTGCCGAAGGCCAGCACCGCCAAGGGGTCGACGGCATCGACCCGGGCACCCGCCTGACGGATACCGGGGGCCGGCGCAGGCGCCGGACCCGCGGCCTCGAAAAAGAGGCCAGACTTCAGCTTGGCGGCGGAGGCCAGGAGTTCGGCCGCGTGATCGTCGATGAAGCGCGTGTAGACCTTGTCATCACGGAAGTCGCGATGGGCCAGCAGCGCCCGCAGGAAGGAGATATTGGACGGCGCGCCCTCCAGCCGGAACGCCGCCAGCGCCCGCTCGGCACAGGCCAGCGCCTCCTCGAACGAGGCTGC
>JAUXST010000817.1 GCA_030679805.1 Reyranella sp.
CGGATCGGATGGCCCTTCTCGCCGAACAGATCCCAGTAGGCCGTCGGGAAAGCCCGCCCCGCATAGCCCTCGATCCCCATTTGCCTGGCGCGCTCGACGGCCCTGGGATTGTCGCCGCCCGGCTGGCTGACGCCCGACAGATCACCCTTCACGTCGGCCATGAACACGGGCACGCCGTAGGCGGAGAAGCCCTCGGCGATGGTCTGCAGGGTCACGGTCTTGCCGGTGCCGGTGGCACCGGCGATCAGCCCGTGTCGGTTGCCGTACTTCAGGAGGAGATACTGGTCGACATCGCTCGCGCCCACGAAAATCGCCGCTTCGTCGCTCATGTCGCCTCCTTCGATCGCAAACCGAACCTTAGCCAAGGACGACGGGCGATAGTAGGTTAACCGCATGACCCTGCCCCGCCTTGCGCTCGCCGTGATCGGCGATGAAATCGGCCCGACCCTCGATGAGATGATCTCGTTCTGCGCCGAAAACGACGTTCGCCGCCTCGATATGCGGACGGTCGGCGGACGAAATCTCATGGGCATGCCGCTGGACGAGGTCGCGGCCATCGCCAGGACGATCGAGAAGGCGGGTCTCAGCGTCCCGACCTTCGTCTCGCCGGTGCTGAAATGGCCCATGCCCGGCAGGGAAACAGCCGGCGGCAAGGTCGATTTCGCCTTCGATCCCGCGACCTGCCCGGTCGACGATCCACTGGCTCACGCCTTCGACGTGGCGGTCGTGCTGAAGGCCGACAAACTGCGCGTGTTCTCGCACCTGCGCTATCAGGACTATCAGCCCTTCGACCTGGTCCCCCGGTTCGAACGCCTGGCAGACCTTGCCTTGACCTACAGTGTCGACGTGGAAATCGAGAACGAACCCGTCTGCAACATCGGCTCGGTGGCCGAGCTCGCCCAGTTCTTCGCCGAGTATCCCGAGCCGCGTCCGGGGGCCGTCAAGCCGCTGATCGATATCGCCAACGGCTGGTCGATCGGCGCGCCGCCCGGCGACACTGAAGTTGAACAACTCGCGCCGTACGTCGATGCCATCCACCTCAAGGACCGCGACATGACGGCGAAGCGAACGGTGCCGCTGGGCGACGGTGACGTTCCCTGGACCGACGAATTGCGACGGTTGCTGCGCGGCGTGAAGGCGCCGGAGGTTCTCGCCAGCATCGAAACCCATTGCCCGGGCGATGGCCGCAATGCCACGGCGCGCTCCGTTGCCGCTTTGCGCCGCATCGCCGGTGAAATCGGCGTCGAGATCGTGTAGCAAGCTCGCGATGAAGACCTACGAGTTCGTCACTGTCGACGTTTTCACCGATCGCCGCTTTGGCGGCAATCCGCTCGCCGTGTTTCCCGATGCGCGCGGCCTGTCCGATGCCGAAATGCAGGCCCTCGCCGCCGAGTTCAATTTGAGCGAGACGACGTTCGTGCTGCCGCCGGACGACTCTGCCAACACCGCCCGCGTACGCATCTTCAATCGCACCGCCGAAATGCCCTTTGCCGGCCATCCCAATGTCGGCACCGGCTGGGTGTTGGCCGGCCGCGGCCGAGCCAAGGGCGGCATGCTGCGGTTCGAGGAAATCGCCGGCCTGGTCGAGGTGACGGTCGATGGCGATGCCGTGACGATCGCGGCACCACAACCGCTGTCGCTCGGCCCCGAGATGCCGGTGGAGCTACTCGCCGATTGTGTCGGCATCGCGCCCGGCGAGGTCATCGTGGCCGCGCACCATCCGGTCATGGCCTCGGTCGGCAACTCCTTCATCGTGGCGGAAGTGACGGGCGAGGCGCTGACCCGCACCGTTCCCGACATTGCGCGTTTCCGCCACGCCGTCACGCAGTACACGCCGCCGGGAATGGGCCCCAAGCGCCTGCCGCTCTATCTCTACGCCCACCATCCCTACACCAATGCCGGCCGAAGCGGCGACCGCATCCGCCTGCGCACCCGCATGTTTTCGCCACTCTCCGGCACTGTCGAGGATGCCGCCACGGGAAGCGCCGCGACACCGCTCGCGGCCCTGTTGCTGTCCCTGACCGCCGACCAGGAGCGGCACTACGATATCGTCCAGGGCGTCGAGATGGGCCGGCCGAGCCTGCTGCTCGCCTCGGCGCACCGCGCGGCCGATGGCATTCGCGCCTTGGTCGGCGGTGGCTGCGTCCCCGTGCTTCGGGGCGAGGTTTCGCTATAGCGTCTTGACGATGAATCCCGCACGCGGGAAGTGGACGACGACGTCGCCCACCCGCGCATCGTTGCGGGCGATCGAAATGCGGTCAGCCGACAGACCGACCAGCTCGCCGCTCACCGGTACCTTGCCGGTATCGTCCGGCGTGACGCTGATCTTCTGACCGGCCTTCAAGCCGCTGGGATCGTTGGCATCGACAGCAGTCGGCGCGGGCTCGGCCGCCTTGGCGATCTCGAGAGCATCGGCTGCCGTCAGGTCGCTGCGCCTGCCGGCACCGAATGCCTTCATGCGCTCGGACCAGGCGACGATCTTGGGCAAACGGTCGAGCGGGCTCGCGGCAAGGCCAAGCCGTTCCTTGATGAACCACACCGGATTGTAGAGGGCGCAGTCCGCCAGGGCGGGCTCGGCGCCCAGCAGGTAGTTGCGGCCATCGGCCAGCATCGCCTCGGCCAGCGTCAGCTGGGCATAGGTCTGGTCGCGCGTCATCGGAATGGAGGCCCGAAGCTTCTCGGCGTCGAACGAGCGGCCGGAGAATTCGCTGCGGTCCTTCTTGAAGGCCTCGGGCAGCTTGTCGCCGATGGCGCCCATGACCACGCCGACGGCCGACCAGAAGATGTTGCGGTCGATCCACATGGCTAGCCCGCGCGCCTCACCTTCCTTGCCCTTG
>JAUXST010000820.1 GCA_030679805.1 Reyranella sp.
GTGTCGAAGACCATGGAACCGGTTGCCGTGGCGTCGGCCTGTGGATTGACGGGGCCGACCGGTCGGGTCGCCAGGCGTGTTTGCAGTGCGGCGATTTCCACCGTCCACCCTTGGGGACGGTGGTCGGGTGGCGGATGGCCGGCGAGGATCGTCGCATAGAGGTTGCCGAAGTAGACGTCGAGCGTGGCGCGCGGCGTCCCGGCGGCAAGCAGGTGCGCATGCGTAAGGCCGATCATATCGGCCAATATGGCGGCGAATCCGTCCCAGCGGGACACCGTCATCTTGACCTGGAAACGCGGGTCGGCAAACGCCTGGGCGCTCAGGCTGCCGAGTTCGTTGCGTACGAACTCGACTACCGAGCGTTGAGCGAGATATGCCGCCTCATCCTCGAGGAATTGCTGCAGCGCAGCAAGACTTCGAACCTTGGGCTTGGGCAGGAACGGCTTCAGAAAAGATAGCATCACGAGGTCAGGCCTTCGACTTTGGTCTGATTGTGGCGACGGTTGGGCACGCCGTATCCTCCACAGATCAAGAAGTTATGAACGCCGTATCACGGCGTCGGGGGAGGACAAAGCAGAGCATGCGCTGCAAGTCCATAAATCGCACAGCCACACCGGTCGCCCCGGCGTGCGGTCGCGCGTCCCGACTCCACTGCACAACGAATGATTGAGGAGGAATAGCGGCATGGCTCCGAAACTCGATACTGCGCAAATGCAGAAATACTGGACCAAGACCTCCGCGTTGATGTGGACCATCTTCGCGTTGTGGATCTTCTTCAGCTTCGTCGCTCCGCTGTTTGCGGTCCAGCTCAACTCCATCCGGTTTCTGGGCTTTCCGCTCGGCTTCTACATGGCAGCCCAGGGCTCGCTGCTCGCTTTCGTCGTCCTGTGCGTCTGGAACGCGATCGCACAGAACAAGATCGACGAAGAATTCGGCGTCCAGGAAGACTGACCGGGGGAGATGAATCATGGCTGACTCCAAGGCCGCCGGCGGCGGCTTCTACAACAACCTCGGGAAGATCTACGGCGGCTACGCCGGCGGCTTCATCGTCTTCACCCTTATCCTCGCCGTCCTCGAGCAGATGGGCGTGCCGAACAAGGTCATCGGTTACTGCTTCGTGATCCTGACGATCGGCGTCTACGCCTACATCGGCATCCTGTCGCGAACGATGGATCTGTCGGAGTACTACGTCGCCGGCCGCAAGGTTCCGGCGCTGTACAACGGCATGGCCACCGGTGCCGACTGGATGAGCGCCGCCTCCTTCATCTCGATGGCAGGTGGTATCTACCTCGGTGGCTTCAATGCGCTGGGCTACGTGCTGGGCTGGACCGGCGGCTACGTGCTGGTCGGCATCCTGCTCGCGCCCTACCTACGCAAGTTCGGCCAGTTCACCGTGCCCGACTTCCTCGGCACGCGATATGAGGGCAACGGTGCGCGGTTGGCAGGCGTGCTCGTGCTGTTCTGTGCGTCGTTCACCTACATCGTCGCGCAGTGCTTCGGCATCGGCATCATCACCTCGCGCTTCCTCGG
>JAUXST010000678.1 GCA_030679805.1 Reyranella sp.
GACTTCCTGTTCGACCAGCTCGAGATCCCGGACCAGACCCCGACCGTGCACGTCTTCCATCTCGATCGCATGCTGAACATCGGCGACGTCAAGGCGGTGATCGTCGACGACCGGCCCGACCTCAAGTTCGCGCCCTACAACGCCCGTTTTCCGGAGCGTATCCGCGATTTTGGCGGCGATTGCTTCGCTGCCATCCGCGCCAAGGACATCGTGGTCCATCATCCCTACGAGAGTTTTGACGTCGTGGTGCAGTTCCTGCGCCAGGCGGCGCGGGATCCGGCGGTGGTGGCGATCAAGCAGACGCTCTACCGCACCAGCCACGATTCGCCGATCGTCAAGGAGCTGATCTCGGCGGCCGAGGCGGGCAAGACCGTGACGGCGCTGGTCGAACTCAAGGCCCGCTTCGACGAGGAAGCCAACATCCGCTGGGCACGCGACCTCGAACGCGCCGGCGTCCAGGTGGTCTACGGCTTCATCGACCTCAAGACCCACGCCAAGGTGTCGATGGTGGTGCGCCGCGAGGCGCAGTCGATCCGCACCTATGTCCATTTCGGCACCGGCAACTACCATCCGATCACCGCGCGCATCTATACCGACCTTTCGTTCTTCACCTGCGATCCGGCGATGTGCCGCGATGCTGCGCGCCTGTTCAACTACATGACCGGCTATGCCCGGCCCGAGCAGATGGAGAAGATCGCCTTCGCGCCCGTGACGTTGCGGCCCAAGCTCTACGGCCTGATCGATGCCGAGATCGCCAATGCCCGGGCCGGCAAGCCGGCCGGAATGTGGATCAAGCTGAACTCCCTGGTCGATGCGGGGCTCATCGACCGCCTGTACGCCGCTTCCCGGGCGGGCGTGCAGATCGATCTTGTGGTGCGTGGAATCTGCTGCCTGCGGCCGGGCGTGAAGGGCCTGAGCGAGAACATCCGTGTCCGCAGCATGATCGGCCGTTTTCTGGAGCACGCCCGCATCATCTGCTTCGGCAACGGCAAGGCGCTGCCGTCTCCCAAGGCCAAGGTCTTCCTCTCTTCGGCCGACTGGATGCCGCGCAACCTCGATCGCCGCGTCGAGCTTCTATGTCCGGTCGAAAATCCGACAGTCCATGAACAGGTGCTCGACCAGATCATGGTCGCCAACCTCAAGGACGACGGTCAGAGCTGGATCATGACACCCGATGGTTCCTACGTCCGTCCCCACCCGGGCAAGGAGCCGTTCATCGCGCATCACTATTTCATGACCAATCCGTCGCTGTCGGGCCGCGGCAGCGCGCTCAAGCTGAGCGGCGCGGTCCCACGACTGGTTCTCAAGCCCTGATCAGCCAGCGGCGTCTCAGGCGCCGTCCGCGTCGCCGCGTCGCGCCCGTATCGCCGCTGCAATCCCACCGGGTTTGCGGTAGAGGGAGCGCGCATGGACGGTGAACCGACCGCAGGCGCGCGCAATCCGCCGAATTCTGCTGACAAGGGCCGCGTCGGAATCATCGACGTGGGTTCGAATTCGATCCGTCTCGTCGTCTATGAGCGGGCGAGCCGCGCCCCATTGCCGGTATTCAACGAGAAGGTGCTGTGCGGCCTGGCGCGCGGGCTGGACGCCACCGGGCGGCTCAACCCGGCGGGAGTCGAGATGGCCCTGGCCAACATCGACCGCTTCGTGACGCTGGCCCTGAACATGAAGGTGACGTCACTCGATCTGCTGGCGACGGCCGCCGTGCGCGATGCCGCCGACGGCGCCGATTTCATGCGCGAGATCGCGCGGCGGCCCGGCATTCAGGCCCACATGGTGAGCGGACGCGACGAGGCCCGCTACTCCGGATTGGGCGTGATCTGCGGCATGCCCGACGCCAACGGCGTGATGGGCGACCTGGGTGGCGGCAGCCTCGAACTGGTGGCGCTGGCCGGCGGCAGGCTGGGCGAGTCGAGCACGCTCCCGATCGGACCGTTGCGCCTGATGTCCTCGGGCAAGGTCGATCCCAAGCGCGCCGTGGTCGACGCGATCGAAAGCGTGCGCTGGCTGCGTGAGGAGGCCGGCAAGACCTTCTACGCGGTAGGCGGCGCGTGGCGGTCCTTTGCGCGCCTCCACATGGAGCAGGCGGGCTA
>JAUXST010000853.1 GCA_030679805.1 Reyranella sp.
CCAGCGGCGTTCGCCGCGGGCGCCTTCTTCCTTGGCGCCAAGATAGAATTCCTGGATGTCCTTGCTGCCCATCAGCCGCTCGCAGGTGTCGTCCATCACGACGCGGCCGACCTCGAGCACGTATCCGTAATGGGCCGTCTCCAGCGCCATCTTGGCATTCTGCTCAACCAGCAGGATCGACGTGCCTTCCTCGGCATTGACCCGGCGGATGATGCTGAAGATCTCCTTCACCAGCAGCGGCGACAGGCCGAGCGAGGGCTCGTCGAGCAGCAGCAGCTTCGGGCGGTTCATCAGTGCGCGGCTGATCGCCAGCATCTGCTGCTCGCCGCCGGACAGCGAGCCGGCCGGCTGGTCGATGCGCTCCTTGAGGCGGGGAAAATAGACGAAGACTTTTTCCAGGTCGCGGGCGACGCCGTCGCGGTCCTTGCGCAGGAAGGCGCCCATCGCGAGGTTCTCGCGGACCGAGAGGAAGGGGAAGACCTCGCGGCCCTCCGGCACGTGGCTGAGGCCCAGCCGCACGATCTTGTCGGCATCCATCCTCTGGATCGGCCTGCCCTCAAACTCGATGGTGCCCTTGAGCGGGTCGAGCACGCCCGAGATGGTCTTGAGGATGGTCGTTTTGCCGGCGCCGTTGGCGCCCAGCACGGTGATGATCTTGCCGCGCGGCACGGCGAGGCTCACGCCGCGGATCGCCATGATCGGGCCGTAGTAGCTCTCGATGTTGGAGACCTTGAGGATCGGGTCGTCGCTCATGTCCGCTCCTCTCAGGCGCCGAGATAGGCCGCGATGACGTCGGGATGCGCCTGCACCTCGGCCGGCGTGCCGGAGGCCAGCACCTTGCCGTAGTTCAGCGCCAGCACGCGATCGGACACGCGGTTCACCAGGGTCATGTCGTGCTCGACCATCAGCACCGTGACGCCGAGATCGGTGCGGATGTCGCGGATCCAGAACGACATGTCGTCCGTTTCCTCGACGTTGAGGCCGGAGGAGGGCTCGTCCAGCAGGATCAGCTTGGGCTCCGAACAGAGGGCGCGGGCGACCTCGACGACCTTGCGCACCCCGTAGGGCAGGCCC
>JAUXST010000859.1 GCA_030679805.1 Reyranella sp.
GGGCCTCTGCCTCTATGGCCACGACATCGACACCACCACCACGCCGGTCGAGGCGGTGCTGCTGTGGAGCATCGGCAAGGAACGTCGCGCAGGTGGTAGCCGAGGGGGCGGCTTTCCCGGCGCCGCGGTCATCCAGAAGCAGATCGCCGAGGGCTCGCCGCGCAAGCGCGTCGGTCTCCTGCCCGAGGGCAAGGCGATCGCGCGCGAAGGTGCTGAGATCGTGATTGCTGGCGAGGCTGTCGGCACCGTCACGTCCGGCGGCTTCGCGCCGACGCTCGGCCGAGCTATCGCCATGGGCTACGTCGAGCGCGCTCAATCTGCCAACGGCACCAAGGTCGAGCTTGTCGTGCGCGGCAAAGCCGTGCCGGCCGAGATCGTGCCGATGCCCTTCGTCAAACATGCCTACTACCGCGGATAGGAGTTTTAGATGGCCGACGTCAGATACAGCGAAGAACACGAGTGGATCCGGGTCGAGGGCGACACCGGCACGATCGGCATCACCCACTATGCGCAGGAACAGCTGGGCGACGTGGTCTTCGTCGAGGTGCCCGCGGCCGGCCGCAAGGTCGCCAAGGGAGAGTCGGTCGCGGTGGTCGAATCGGTGAAGGCGGCGTCGGACATCTACGCGCCTGTTTCGGGCGAGGTGATCGAGAGCAACGCCGGACTCGCCGACGCGCCGGGTGACGTCAACGTCGAGCCGATGGGCAAGGGCTGGTTCTTCAAGATCAAGATGTCCGACAAGGGCGAGCTCGCCGGCCTGATGGACGAGGCGGCCTACGAAACCTTCGTGAAGGGACTCGGCTAGTCACCCCAGCAACTTTGTCATCCCGAGCGCAGCGAGGGATCTTTAGATTTTGCCTCAACAAAGATCCCTCGCTGCGCTCGGGATGACAACGGGTTCAAATCCACTAGGAGCGTTTGATGCGCTATCTCCCCCTCACCGACGCCGACCGCCGCGAGATGCTGAGCGTGATCGATGCCCGGTCTGTCGATGAACTGTTCCGCGACGTGCCGGCATCGGCCGTGCTCGGCGCCAAGATCGCGGGCCTGCCGGATCACCAGGGCGAGCTTGAAGTCGAACGCGCGTTCCAGGCCTATGCGGCGAAGAACCTGTCGCCGGCCTCGGTGCCGTTCTTCATCGGCGCCGGCGCCTATCGCCATCACGTGCCCTCGACCGTCGACTACATGATCCAGCGCGGCGAGTTTTTGACCTCCTACACGCCGTACCAGCCCGAGATCACGCAGGGCACGTTGCAGTACCTGTTC
>JAUXST010000862.1 GCA_030679805.1 Reyranella sp.
AAAGGCATGGATGCTGTCGCCGTGCCGGTTGCGGTCATGGGCGTGGTCGTGCGGGCGAACCTCCACCTCCTGGGCGAACCAGCGCCGCGCGAGGACGCTCTTGCCTCTCAGCGCGAAGAGATCGTGCGACAGGAGTGCCCCGGCATCGAGCCCGTCCTCCGACGCCCGCCACAGGGGCGCAGAGGGATTGAGCCGGCGCAGCCTCGCCACGAGTGCATCCGTCGTCTCTCCATCGGCGAGATCGGTCTTGGTGAGGATGAGGCGGTCGGCAACGGCCACCTGCTTTGTGCACTCGGGTTGACGGGCGAGCTGGGCGGCACCGTTGACCGCATCGACCGTGGCGATGACGTTGCCCAGTCGGAAATGGTGTTTCAGCACCGGGTCGGCCTGCACTGTCGAGAGAATGGGGAAGGGATCGGCCAGGCCGGTGCTTTCGATCACCAGCCGGCGAAAGGCCGGCACCAGCCCGCGTTCGCGCTTGGCATGCAAGTCCTTGATGGCCTGGCTGAGTTCGCCGCGGATGGTGCAGCAGAGACAGCCGGACTGCAGCAGCACCATCGTGTCGTCGATGCGTTCCAGCAGATGGTGATCGAGGCCGACCTCGCCGAACTCGTTGATCAGCACCGCCGTGTCGCCGAGCGCCGGATCGGCCAGCAGACGCTGCAGCAGGGTCGTCTTGCCCGAGCCGAGAAAGCCCGTGATGAGGTTGACCGGCGTGAAGTCCGCGGCCTCAGTCACCGCCTGCCTCCAACCGGCTGAGGAACGCCGGATCCAGCGGATCGCAGGGCCGGCCCAGCAGCTTTTCGGCGGCCGCCCAGAGATGGCTTAGGTTGTCGACCAGCTCAGTCTTCCCGGTCGCCGTCGACAGCAGGAAGGACGCGCTCTGCCAGTCGCTGAGCGTCAGGCCGTAGAACCTCAGCACCCGGCTGGCGCAAGCAACGCGATTGTAGCGCTCGCGCCGGCGCTGAACGGGATCGGTGTTACGCGTAAAGACGCCGGGCCGCGCGGCCGCATCGGTCCAGTGCTCGACCCCGCCCAGGACACCGCACAGCGCGCACATCGATCCGTCCCTCCCTCTTCGTCTCTCGGGACCCCTACTTCTTTCTCGGGAAGCGTTTGGCGAAATCGTCGGCCATCTCGTTCATGGTGACGAAGCGCACGCCGCGATGGCCGACCATGTGGTGATAGAGACGCTCCAGCATCATCAGCACGTGCGGCCGGCCCGACACGTCGGGATGGATCGTCATCGGGAACACGGCGTAGTCGTATTCCCGATAGACCCAGTCGAACTGGTCGCGCCACATCTGCTCGATGTCGCGCGGATTAACGAAGCCGTGGCTGTTCGGGGATTTCTTGATGAACATCATCGGCGGCAGGTCGTCGAGGTACCAGCTCGCCGGGATCTCGATGAGGTCCGTCTCCTTGCCGCGCTTGAGCGGCGTCATCCAGGCCGACGGCTTCTTGGCGTAGTCGATCTTGGTCCAGCTGTCGCCCACCCGCACATAGTAGGGCTGATGGTCGTGATGCATCAGGGAATGATCGTACTTGATGCCACGCTCGAGCAGCAGCTCGTTGGTGACCGGCGAGAATTCCCACCACGGCGCCACGTAGCCGGTCGGCCGCTTGCCCGAGAGCTTGGTGACCAGCGCAATGCACTTGTCGAGAATCTCCGTCTCCTGCTCGCGTGTCATGGCGATCGGGTTCTCGTGGGAATAGCCGTGGATACCGATCTCATGGCCGGCCTTGGCCACCGCCTTCATCTCCTTGGGGAAGGTCTCGATCGAGTGGCCGGGAATGAACCAGGTGGTCTTGATGCACAGCCGCTCGAACAACTTCAGCAGGCGCGGGCTGCCGACTTCACCCGCGAACAGGCCACGCGAGATGTCGTCGGGTGAATCCTCGCCGCCGTAGCTGCCGAGCCAGCCCGCGACGGCGTCGACATCGATACCGAAGCCACAAAGAATTTCCTTGGCCATCGTCGGTTGTCCTCCCGTTCAGGATCGTTCTCGCAACTAAGCAAGAAGCGTTCCGAACAAAGCTTACCGCACTGCAGCAACCCGGCCGCGATATGCCTGCCGCAATGCAAGAGGACGGTGTGCATTGCGGGCGGCGGCATCCCACATCAGGCGCGGATCGAAGGCCTCGGCGGCAACGATGGTGACGAAGACCACGGCGCAGAAGGCGAGTGCGCCCGCGCCCGGTTCGATGGTCACCACCCGGCCGAACTGGACCAGCGCACCTAGGAGCGATTCCATGAAGATGTCGACCATCGACCAGCGCCCGACCCAGGCGACGATGTAGTAGAGCGTCGTGCGCTGGCTCAGGAGAACCGCCGCGCCGCGCTCGGTCGTCACCATCATGGTGGCACCCAGCATGACCGCGAGCCCGATCAGCTTGAACATCGGCACCAGGATGCTGGCGAAGAAGACGAGCAGCGCCAGGGGATACATCTTCGATGCCAGCAGTTCCTCGACCCCGCCCAGGATGGTGCTGGGCTGGCCGGCGCCGCCCTGCATGACGGTGAGCACGGGATAGATGTTGGCCGGGACATAGAGGACCGCGGCGGCGATCACGAGCGCCCAGGTCCGTTGCAGGCTATATGGCTTGCGGGCATGCAGCGGAGCGCCGCAGCGCGGACACCGGGCGTCGTGGCCGCCACCTTGCTCTGGCGGCACCGACACCAGCCCACAGCTCTCGCATCCCACCGCCTCGGGGCGAAAATCGAGGCGCGCCGGCCCGACGGCGGACGGCGGCATCGGCGCATGGGTCTGGCCGCTCCGCTCGATCCCTTCCCAGACGGCATGGGGATCGAGCGCGGTTTCCGCCCAGACGATCACGATCGAGTAGAGGCCGAGGGCATAGACGGCGGGGCCGATCTCGATGTTCACCAGGTCGCCGAGCTTGGTGTAGGCCACGAACACGCCTAGCAGCAGAACCTCGAGCATCGCCCAAGTCTTCATGTAGCGGACGACACGGAAGACGCCACGCAGATTCGGCGGCGGGCTGGGCAGCTTGAGGCCGACCAGCACGTAGATCATGCCGGTGAGCCTGATCAGCGGTGCAACGACGGTGGTGAGCGCGACGGCGGCGGCCAACGGCCACAGACCGCGCGCGACCAGCTCGATCGGACCCGAGGCCAGCGTCGTCTCGTGCACGATGCCCGCCGTCGACACCTTCATCAGCATGGCAAGCCAAAGAATGGCGAACAGCACCAGAGCCGCGACGTTGAGGGCCAGGCTGCGATCGAACGGATCCGCCCGGGTGAGACGCAGGATTGTGCCGCACCTGACGCAGTTCGAACGCATGTCGGGGCCGAGCGCCGGCACGACCTGGAACTGGCCGCAGCCCGGGCACTCGCGAAGCTCCGGCGCCGTCACCGGCGCCGCGGGCGGCAGCGCGACGGCGCGCCGCATCTACGGCTGCAACAAGGAAGCGACCCCGTCGGCGAGTTCGCCCACGGCATCGCTGATCGCCGCCACCTGACCCGTCACGTCCGGCGTCGGCGGCTGACGGGAAATGGTAAAGTTACGCGATGCCGAGCGCCGAGGCCGGTTGAACTCCACGGCCGCCTGAGCCAGCAGAACGAGAGTGCCGGCCTTGTCGGTGTCGAGGCGCTGGATGTTGATGCCGACCACGGCATTGGGGTCGGCGTTGATGGCACCGCTTTCGCTGTAGATCTTGCTGTTGGGAAGGCGCTGCGACAGCTCGACGACGAGGACGCGGCCGAGCAGCGAGCCCAGCGGTTCGCCCCACCAGTTGTTGGCCATGACGCCGAGCTTGTAGTCCTCGGAGGAGCGCACGATCTCCTTGCGGTCGAGGTAGCTGGCGAGACCGATATCGCGCAACTGGACCACCCGCGGGCCGGCCGGGAAGCTCGGACCGGACCGGACGGCGACGGTATAGAGAACCGGATCGGGCGAGGCTCCGCAGGCGCCCACGAGGGCCGGCACTGCGAGAGCAGACAGGCGGCGGCGGCCCAGCATCATGTCGGTCATTCCTTGCCGGTGTTTGTACGGCCCTTGATCAGGGCCTCGGGATGCCGCACCAGGAGGTCGCTCAAGGCACGGATGGAGCGTGCCGTCTCGGTGAGCTGCGGCATCAGGCGGTCGATATCGCGGAGAAACTTCGACTGGTCGCCATATCCCTTGTCGAGCGAGCCGATCAGGCGGTTGGCCTTGGTGAGCGAATCCTGCAGCTGCACGGCGATATCGGGCAGGCGCTTGAGCGCCGGCGTGGCGCCATCGTCGAGCTTGCGCATGACATCCTGGGCCTCGACCATGGCGCCCTCGAGCGCCGCCAGCGTCTTCTTGAGCTGTGCACCGTTGATGATGCCGTCGAGTCCCTTGACCGAACCCGCCAGGTTCCTGCCGATCTGGTCGAAGTCGATGCGATTGATCTTGGACAGGAGTTCATTGGCCGACCGCGTAATGCTGTCGAAGCCTCCAACCTCCGATGACGGCACGACGTAGACATTGCCGTCCAGCTCGAGTTCGGCCGGCGGGGCATCGCGTATCATCTCGAGCGCCACGATTTTCTGTCCGGTGATCAGGCTCGGCGCCTGCAGGGTGGCCCGCAACCCACGCTTGACCATCTCGGCGGCAAGCGCCCCTGGGGCAAGGCCCTGGGCGGCTGAAATCCCCGTAATGCGGTCCGCCTCGATCTTGTAATGCACCGGGGCCACGATCCGGTCCTGCTTCGGCTGATAGACGAGCGACACGTCGGTGACTTCACCCACCTTGAGTCCATAGAGCGTCACATCGGCGCCGACGGCGAGACCAGCGACGGATCCGGAAAAATTCGAGACGAGTTGCAACTGACGACCGAACCCAGCCGATTTCGCCACATCCTGGCTGGCATAGAGCGGAAATTGGAAGTGCTGGGGTGCTACGGGAGATTTGGGATAGGTCGCCGTGTCGAAGGCGATACCGCCCAACAGGACGGCCCGAAGAGACTCGAGCTGAAAGTCGACGCCGTTCGCGGTGAGCTTGATCGAGATACCCGAGGCATTCCAGAACAGCGTGTCCTCATGCACGTACTTGTCGTAGGGCTCACGCACGAAGGCATGGATGGTGACATTGCTGGCAAGGTCGCCGACATCCCAGCCGAGGACGGTGCCGACTTCGAGGTCGCGGAAGTAGACCGGCGAGCCCAGGCTGATCGAACCCAGCCGCTTGCTCTCCAGCTTGTACGTAGTGCCCTTGGCCGAAGCCTGGAGGACGGGCGGATCGCGCTGACCGGTGAAACTGCGCTCTGACTTGCCCTTATCGGTCGTCGGCCGCATGCCGATATAGGAGCCGGACAACAGCGTATCGAGGCCGGTGACATTGCCGGCGAAAAGCTGCGGCTTGACCACCCAGAAGATCGTCTTGTCGGTCAGCAGGGGCTCGGCCTCGCGCACCGTCTCGACCGTTACGATCACGTGCGAAAGATCCGGTGCGATGGCGATGGTCTTCACCGTTCCCATCACCACATTCCGGTACTTGAGCTGGGATTGGCCGGCCGTCAGGCCGGCGGCAGATTCGAAGCCGATGGTGATGGTCGGGCCGCGCTGGGAAAACGTGTCCCAGGCCAGCCACGCAGCGATCAGACCCGTGAGGATCGGAATGATCCAGACCAGGGGGATACGGCGCCGGCGATGCGCTTCCGCTGTTGGTAGATTTGCCGGCTCAATGTGGTCGGTCATCGTCCCCAGTCCTGCGGCGGTCTCCCGCGGTCCCGCCTGAAAGTAATGGATTCCGGCCTGCCCGCAACCGGCGGTCTCAGGCCGTATTTGGTATTGGCATCAGGCCGTCGATGCCCACCGAGATGGATCGAAGACTACCCGTGCCGTCAGCGTTCGCGATCATCTATGTCGCGCGCCAGAACCTCGCGTTTGCCGACGTGGTTGGCGGAACTGACGACCCCCTCGCGCTCCATGCGCTCGACGATGCGGGCGGCGCGATTGTAGCCGATCTGCAGGTAACGCTGGATGAAACTGGTGCTGCACTTGCGCTCGCGCGCCACGAGCGCGATCGCCTGATCGTAGAGCTGGTCGCTCTCACCGTCCTCGCCGTCACCCGGCAGGCCCAGGCCCTCGGCGCCGGCATCGGGGTCGTCGGTGACCGATTCGATGTAGGCCGGCGCGCCCTGGGCACGCAGGTGGCGCACCACCTCCTCGACTTCGCCATCCGATACGAACGGCCCGTGCACGCGCGCGATCTTGCCGCCGCCCGCCATATACAGCATGTCGCCCTGGCCCAGCAGCTGCTCGCCGCCCTGCTCGCCCAGGATGGTGCGGCTGTCGATCTTCGACGTCACCTGGAAGGAGATGCGGGTCGGGAAGTTGGCCTTGATGGTGCCGGTGATGACATCGACCGAGGGCCGTTGCGTCGCCATGACGACGTGGATGCCGGCGGCGCGCGCCATCTGGGCGAGACGCTGCACGGTGGCCTCGATTTCCTTGCCAGCGACCAGCATCAGGTCGGCCATTTCGTCGATGATGACGACGATGAACGGCAGCGGCGTGAGGTCCATCTCTTCGTCTTCGAACATCGGCTTGCGCGTCTCGGGATCGATACCGGTCTGCACCTTGCGCGTCAGCGCCTGGCCCTTGCGCGACGTTTCGATGAGCTTCTCGTTGTAGCCCGCGATGTTACGCACGCCGACCGCGCTCATGGCGCGATAGCGGTCTTCCATCTCGCGCACGACCCACTTCAGCGCCACGATGGCCTTGCGCGGCTCGGTGACGACGGGCGTCAGAAGATGCGGGATGTCCTGGTAGACGCTGAGCTCCAGCATCTTGGGATCGATCATGATAAAGCGGCACTTGTCCGGCGACAGCCGGTAGAGCAGCGACAGGATCATGGTGTTGACGGCCACCGACTTGCCCGAACCGGTGGTGCCGCCGATCAGCAGATGCGGCATGCGCGCGAGATCGGCGATGACCGGATCGCCGCCGATGTCCTTGCCGAGCGCCAGCGGCAGGCCAAGCCGGTTGTCCTCGTAGTGGCGGGTCGACAGCAGCTCGCGCAGGAACACCGTCTCGCGCCGCGCGTTGGGAAGCTCGATGCCGATCACGTTGCGGCCCGGCACAGTGGCAACGCGCGCCGACACCGCGCTCATCGAACGGGCGATGTCGTCGGCGAGGCCGATGACGCGGCTCGATTTGGTGCCCGGCGCCGGTTCCAGCTCGTAGAGCGTCACCACCGGACCCGGCCGCACCTTCACGATCTGTCCCTTGACGCCGAAATCGTCGAGCACGGTCTCGAGCAGGCGGGCGTTCTGCTCCAGCGCCTCTTCGTCGATCTTGGTCTCGGTGCTGACCCGGGACGGCAGCGAAAGAATGTCGAGCGGCGGTAGCCGGTATTCGCCCGAGCCTAGGTCGAACTCACGCTGCCCGGCCTTGGCGGCGCGCTTGCCCTGGGTGAGCCCACCCGCTTTGCGCGGAATGATCTTCACGCCGGGCGTCGCGGCGACGGCCGCCGCCTGCTCGACCGGCAGGGCGTCGGGCGTGAAGGGATTGTCGTCGTCGGTGGGCTCGATCGCGAGTTCCGCGGTCGGAAATTCCGGCGGCGACGGCGCGACATTGACCGCTTCCCGTGGTGCGTCGATCGGCGGCTCGTCTTCGGCCCGCACCGCGGTCTGGACATTGCGACGGGCGAGGAACGGCTCGATCCGCAGGCCGGCCAAGCGGTCGAACAACGTCCGCTCCCGCACGGAGTCGGCCGATACTTCTGCGACAGGAGGGGCTTGCGGGTCGAGCGGCACCGGCGAGTCGGGGATCGCCGGCGCCGGCCGCTCGATCGGCGCATAGGGTGCGTCGACCAGCAAGGAGTCGCGCGGCGGCATCGGTGTGCCTTCGTCGGGGATCTGCTCGACACGCGGCTCGAACCGGCTGGGATCGTACTGGCTGGCGTCGATCTCGCCGGGAATCTCGGCATAGCCGAGCGACGGCGCCGGGAGATCCGTATCTTCGTCGAGTGTCTGCGGCTTGCCGCGCCATAGCGCGATGCCGGCGCGGACCAGCCACATGCTCCACAGGAAGGGCGCGCGCAGAATGCGGAAGATCAGCGGCAGATCGGTCCGGTTCATGCCGAGCGCCGGCGCCATCGCGATGAATGCCAGCGCCGCGCAGACGGGCTCGATCAGGGCAAGGCTGCCGCCGCTCGAATGAGTGAGGACCATCTCGCGGAAGCGGCCGACGAGGGCCAGGCCGACCAGGCCGCCGGGCCCGGCGTGCGTCGCGGCGCTGCCGACGTCACCCAAGCCGACGCAAGCCACGCTCATCATCAACAGCGCCAGCAGCAGCAGCGACAGTCGCAGCCCGAAGAAGCCGAGGTGATGGGTGCGCAGCATCCGAACGCCCCAGGTGATCAGCGCCACCGGCACGAGGATGATGGCGAGCCCGAAGGTCTGCAGCAGAATGTCGGAAGCATATGCCCCGGTGATGCCCACGAGATTGTGCGCCGCGCGACCCGTGGCGTGATTGAGCGAGGGGTCGCCCGGGCTGTAGGTAAACAGCGCCAGCAACAATACGACCCCCGCCGCAGCGACGCCGACGCCCACCAGCTCCATCATGCGGCGCCGCAGGAAATCGCGACCGCCCTCCGGCAGGATCGCCGTCTTGCGGGGCATCGCGGAAGTGGCGCCGATCATGGCCATTGCGCTGTTGTGCTCCCTACAGCACCGCGGCGAGGCGGGTCAGCCCCTCGCGCGTGGTCTTCTCGTCGTGCACCAGCGCCACGCGGATGTAGCGCTGGGCGGTGTTGATGCCGCCTGTCTCGCGGCAGGCATAGCCTCCCGGCAACACCTTGAGGTGCGCCTCGGCCCAAAGCTTGCGGGTGGCCTCTTCTCCATCGCCGACGTCGAGCCACAGGAAGAAGCCACCGCCCGGCGTGTAGTAGCCGAAGCGGTTGTGCAGGATCTGCTCGGCCACCCGGAAGTTCTTGGCGTACCACTCGCGTGTCTCGACGGGATGGGTCTCTTCCCGCCACAGCGCCGCCGACGCCCTCTGCACGGCGAACGGAATCTGCGGCCCGCCGTAGGTGCGCCAGCGCAGCATCATCCCCACCAGCTTCGGATCGCCGGCCATGAAGCCCGAGCGCAGCCCAGCGGCGTTGGAACGCTTGGAAAGCGAATGGAAGACCGCGAGGTTGAGGAACGGATCCGCGCCGCCGGTTTCGTCCATCGCCAGCGCAGCCTCGAGACCGCCGACCGGCGGCTGGCCGGTGTAGATCTCGGCGTAGCACTCGTCGAGGGCGAGCACGGCGTCGTACTTGCGACAAAGCCGAAGGAGGTTCTGCAAGTAGTCCAAGCTAGCGATGGCGCCCTGCGGATTGGCAGGCGAGCAGAGATAGACGACCGAAATGCGCTTCCACGTCGCTTCGTCGATCTTGTCGAACTCCGGCAAGAAGCCGTTCTCAGCATTGGCGTTGACCAGCAACGGCTCGCCGCCCGAGAGGACGGCGCCGCCGAGATAGGCCTGGTAGAAAGGGTTGGGCAGCGCGACGACCGGTTTGCCGCCGCCCTTCTCCTGCGGCGTGGCGATGGTGGCGATGATGTAGACGCCTTCCTTGCTGCCCGCCGTCGGATGGCAATGCCGGGCAGGATCGAGCAGGCCCTTTGGCAGCTTGTAACGCCGCGTCAACCACTCACAGATCGCAACGTTGAGTTCAGGCAGGCCCTGGTTCGGCGGATATCTGTTCCAGCCGTCGACCTCATCGATAACGATCTGGCGGGCGAACGCCGGCATCGCTCCCTGCGGCTCGCCGACCGACATGTTGATCATCGACAGGTGGGCGGGAGGCGCGATGGGCGCCAACAACGCATTCAGCCGTGCGAACGGAAAATCGGTCAACGTCTCCGTCAGGCGCGGATTGAACATACCTAGCCATCCACCGGGCCATATCAGGCCGAAGCAAAGCAGCAACACCCGCCCGAAGGGGTCCGGGCAGACTTGTTATTGGCTTATTGTATGAGACAAATTAGCCAATCACAACAAGGGAATAGGCCACTTTCCTCAGATGCGAGAAGGGCTTGGGACCCAACTCCGTTCGAGCCACTAGCGCTAGGGGCGTCTATTGCACCCGCTCCCCATGCAACGCAGTGTCGAGGCCTTCGACTTCCTCGTCGCGCGTGACCCGGAGCCCGACCATGGCGTCGACGATCTTCAGGATCACCCAGGTCGCCACCGCGCAAAATGCGCCGACGACCACCACACCGTAGAGCTGGGTCAGGATTTGACCCGCGTTGCCATCGACCAGACCAACCGGCTGGCCCTTGGCGACGTCGTTGATGGCCCGGGTGGCGAATACGCCGACCAGGATCGAACCGACGATGCCGCCGACGCCGTGCACGCCGAAGACGTCGAGCGAATCGTCGTAGCCGAGCCGCGTCTTCAGGACCACGGACGCCCAGTAGCAGATGGCACCGGCCGCGGCCCCGATCAGCAGGGCCGCCCAGGGTTCGACGTAACCGGCGGCGGGCGTGATGGTGCCGAGGCCGGCCACCGCGCCCGACAGGATGCCGAGGACGGAGGGCTTGCCCCGACTTGCCCATTCGATCGACATCCAGACCAGTGCTGCGACGGCGGCCGAGATGTGGGTGTTGAGCATGGCGCTGCCCGCCAGCTCGCCCGACGACAGGGCCGAGCCGGCATTGAAGCCGAACCAGCCGACCCACAGCAACGACGTGCCGACCAGGGTGAGCACCAAGTTGTGCGGCGCCATGTACTCGGTGCCATAGCCGTGGCGTTTGCCGATGACGATGCAGCAGACGAGGCCGGCGATGCCTGCGTTGAGATGGACGACCAGGCCGCCGGCGAAATCGAGCACGCCCGCGGCCCCGAGAAAGCCGCCACCCCACACCCAGTGCGCCACCGGGACGTAGACCAACAGCAGCCACAGCGCCATGAACCACAACATGGCCGAGAACTTCATGCGCTCGGCGAAGGCGCCGGCGATGATTGCCGGCGTGATGACGGCGAAGGTCGCCTGATACATCAGGAAGACGTTCTCCGGCACTGTCTTGGCGAGCTCATGGACGCTGCCCTGAAGGCCCGCGCCGAAGGCCCGCGACAGCGATCCGATGACGCCGTTCAGCGCGCCCCCATCGGTGAAGGCCAGCGAATAGCCGACCATGAACCACAGAACGGTCACCAGTGCCGCCACGGCAAATGCCTGCACGGCTGTCGCCAGGACGTTCTTCTTGCGCACCATGCCGGCGTAAAACAGCGATAGGCCCGGGATATTCATCATCAGTACCAGCGCCGTGGCCACCAGCAGCCAGGCGGTGTCGCCGGTATCGATCTGAGGCTTGTCGGCGGCACCTGCAGCCGTGCTTCCCGCCACGGCAAACGTCGTAAGCGCGCCCGCGCGCGCAATCGCCTTCAGCATTGTTTCCCCCGTGTCGTCTTCTTATTTGCGAAGTGTCTTGCTTGAAACCTAGAGCGCGTTGGACCCCGATTCACCTGTCCTGATACGTAGCGCCTGCTCGACGGCGGTGACGAAGATCTTGCCGTCGCCGATCTTGCCGGTGTGCGCGGCCTTCTGAATGGCTTCGATGGCGCGCTCGACCTGCGCATCGTCGACCACGATCTCGACTTTGACCTTGGGCAGGAAACTCACGAGGTACTCGGCACCGCGGTAAATCTCCGTCTGGCCCTTTTGCCGGCCAAAGCCCTTCACTTCGCTGACGGTCAGTCCCGAGACGCCGACCCCGGTCAGAGCGTCGCGGACCTCGTCGAGCTTGAACGGCTTGATGATCGC
>JAUXST010000869.1 GCA_030679805.1 Reyranella sp.
CGGCCTCCCGCTCGCGCGGGAGGCCGTCATTTCTCGTTTTTCGTCCCGGCTCAGCCGCCGGAGCCCGTCTTCTTGTTCTTGTCGGTGACGTCTTCGAACTCGGCGTCGACGACCTTGTCGTTCTTCGCCTCGTTCGCGCCACCTGCAGCACCGCCGGCTGCCGCGCCCGGCCCGGCACCAGCTTGTGCGTCGGCCTGCTGGGCCTTGTACATCGCCTCGCCGAGCTTCATCGCGGCCTGGGAAAGGTCGTTGGTTTTGCCCTTGATCGCCTCGACGTCCTCACCCGTGAGCGTCATCTTCAGCGCCTCGAGTGCGCCTTCGATCTCGGCCTTCTCCGTCGGGCTCACCTTGTCGCCGAACTCTGTCAGGTGCTTGGTCGTCGAATGCACCAGAGCCTCGCCGTGGTTGCGGGCGTCGATCAGCTCGCGCTTCTTCTTGTCTTCCTCGGCGTGCAGCTCGGCGTCCTTCACCATCTTCTGGATGTCGGCCTCGCTGAGGCCGCCCGAAGCCTGGATGCGGATCTGCTGCTCCTTGCCGGTGGCCTTATCCTTGGCCGAGACCTGCACGATGCCGTTGGCGTCGATGTCGAAGGTGACCTCGACCTGCGGCTGTCCGCGCGGCGCCGGCGGCAGACCGACCAAGTCGAACTGGCCCAGCATCTTGTTCTGGGCGGCGATCTCGCGCTCGCCCTGGAACACGCGGATGGTCACCGCGGTCTGGTTGTCGTCGGCCGTCGAGAAGGTCTGGCTCTTCTTGGTCGGGATCGTCGTGTTGCGCTCTATCAGGCGGGTGAACACGCCGCCCAGCGTTTCGATACCGAGCGACAGCGGCGTCACGTCGAGCAGCAGGACGTCCTTGACCTCGCCCTTCAGCACGGCGGCCTGGACCGCCGCACCGACCGCGACGACTTCGTCGGGGTTGACGTTGCGGGCCGGCTCCTTGCCGAAGAACTGCTTAACCGTCTCGATCACCTTGGGCATGCGCGTCATGCCGCCGACCAGGATGACCTCGTCGATCTGACCGGGCTGGAGGCCGGCATCCTTGAGGGCTGCCTTGCAGGGCTCAAGCGTACGCTGCACCAGGTCGTCGACCAGCGACTCGAGCTTGGCGCGCGACAGCTTGATCACGAGATGCTTGGGGCCGCTCGCATCGGCGGTGATGAACGGCAGGTTGATCTCGGTCTCCTTGGCGTTGGAGAGTTCGATCTTGGCCTTCTCGGCCGCCTCCTTGAGACGCTGCAGGGCAAGCTTGTCGTTGCGCAGATCGATGCCCTGGTCCTTTTTGAACTCGTCGGCGAGGTAGCCGATGATGCGGACGTCGAAGTCCTCGCCGCCCAGGAAGGTGTCGCCGTTGGTCGCCTTGACCTCGAACACGCCGTCGCCGATCTCGAGGATTGACACGTCGAACGTGCCGCCACCCAGGTCATAGACCGCGATGGTGCCGCTCTTGCGCTTGTCCATGCCGTAGGCGAGCGCCGCCGCGGTCGGCTCGTTGATGATGCGCAGGACTTCCAAACCGGCAATACGGCCGGCATCCTTGGTCGCCTGGCGCTGGGCGTCGTTGAAGTAGGCCGGGACGGTGATGACCGCCTGCTCGACCTTCTCGCCGAGGTAGGCCTCAGCGGTCTCCTTCATCTTGCCGAGGATGAAGGCGGAGATCTGGCTGGGGCTGTAGGTCTGGCCCGAGGCCTCGACCCAGGCGTCGCCGTTGGTCGCCTTGACGATCTTGAAGGGGACGAGCGCCATCTCCTTCTGGACCATCGGGTCCTCGAACCGGCGCCCGATCATGCGCTTGACCGAATAGAGGGTCTTGAGCGGATTGGTCACGGCCTGACGCTTGGCGGCCTGGCCAACCAGGCGTTCGCCGGCGTCCGTAAAGGCCACCATCGACGGGGTCGTCCGCGCGCCTTCCGAATTTTCGATAACCTTGGTGTCGCCGCCTTCCATGACCGCGACACAGGAATTGGTCGTGCCGAGGTCGATACCGATGACTTTCGCCATGATGCTACTCTCTCGCTAGGCGGATCGGCCCGGCCCCAAAGGCGCCGGAACAACCCCCCGATATGTGATTACCTGCCGGAAAGACCGGGTCAGGACAGAGGAAATATAGGTCCTGCGGGGCCACCTGCAATGGCGCCACGGCGCCCGGCCCCAAAAATCGTGCCTCGGCTAGTTTTCGTTGCTGGGGGCGCGAACGGCCGGTCCGCCCTTGGAGACCGCGACCATGGCGGCGCGCAACAGCCGCCCCGCGAGTAGATAGCCCGGGATCAGCTCCTGAACGACCGTGCCGGTCGGAACCGTCGAATCCTCCACTTCCATCATGGCCTGGTGGAACTCGGCGTTGAAGGGTTGGCCGAGCGCCTCGACGCGGGTGACGCCGTGCCGCTCCAGGACCGATTGCAGCTCGCGCTCGGTGGCCTGGACGCCGACGATCACGTTGCGCAGGGCGGGGTCGACCGACCCGAGGTCCGCCGGCAGTGCCGACAGGGCTCGCCCGAGATTGTCGGCTACCGACAGCACATCGCGGGCGAAGCGCTCGATGCCGAACTTGCGTTCCTTCTCGATGTCCTGCTGGGCGCGACGGCGCACGTTCTGTGCCTCGGCAAGAGCGCGCAACTGCTTGTCCTGCAGATCGGCCTTCTCGGCCTGCAACTGCTCGACGAGTTGCTGGAACTCGGCGGCGCTTTCAGGCTTGGGCGGAATATCGAGGCTCGGGTCGGCGTCAGCCGGCATGTCCGCCGGGGCGCCGCCCGCGGTTGGATCGCTGGCCATATGTCGTTCCCTGGTTGCAGTGGTCTCTTCAGGCGGCCTTCAATTAGGGATGACCACCCTCCGGGTCAACTACCTGCGTCAGACCGCCTGCCCGTCAAACTGCCTGAAGGGGCGCATGCAACCGGGTGCCGCGCACGATGATGCCGCCGCGATCACCCACGGTCACCGTGCCGTAGCGCTGGGCGAAAGTCTCGGGCAACGGCCGGGCGTCGGACGCCGCCAGCCAGAGGCGCAGCAGGTGACGGCGACGCTCCGGTTCCGGCCAGTCCACGAAGCTGGTGCGGTCGTGCAGCATGGTGTGGTTGTGCACGAGCTGGACGTCCCCCGGCTTGAATTCGGTGAACATGTGGAGTTCAGGGTCGCCGGCCAGCGAATCGAACATGTCGAGGGCTTCGATCTGGGCCGGTGACAGACGCGGGGCATCGGCAAAGCGCTGGGCCGAATCGACATACTGGCGCTGATAGATCGCGGTCAGGAAGCCCTTGTGCCAATTGAATACCGGAATCTCGAAGTAGGGCTTCTGACCCTCCGGCACTTCGCCGCGCCGGTCGGTGGCGATCGGTTGGAACAGCAGCTTCAGGAGGTCGGGCCGGCGCCGGCACATCTCGTTGAAGATCGTCGTGGAACTGACCAGCGCCGACAGCCCACCCGATTGTGCTGTCTTGAGGCACAACAGACCGACGATGTCGCAGGAATCGGTGTGATAGGTCTGGCGTTCGTTGGTCTGGTAGATGCGGACGTTGGGGTCAGCCACGTCCAGGCCGAGATCCTGAACGTGACCCAGCACATGGCCCTTGCCGTTCTGCGAACGTGCGCTGCCCAGATGGACGCCCAATCCGAAAAACGCGGTCGCCGCTTCGCGCATCGACCAGCGCTCGACCGGCAGACCGCGCAACAGCAGGAACCCTCGGCCGTTCAGGACCTCGTCGCGCACGCGCGTCTTGAGCTTGACGCCGAGCGTGGGCAGGGGAAAGTCACGCGGCGCGATGGCGGCGATGTCGGCTTCGCGTGACGCCAGCGCCTTGGTGGCACTCTCGACCTCTGCGATTTCGGCCGGCGACAGCGGCATCAGCCACTCGTCGCGCTTGGTCATCTCGGGGCCATACCAGGCGGCAGGGCCGGTCTGTTCAGGCGGCAGCTTGAACGACATAGGACTTACGTTTCCCATGGAAACCTCGGGGCGAAGAGGTCGTCGCTCGTCGACAACCGGAAGCTCTCTGTGGCGTTGACCAGCGCCGCCCGAATGCCGGGTTCCAGTGCGCTGTGACCGGCGTCCGGGACCACGACATAGCGCGCCTCCGGCCAGGCCCGCGCTAGGGCATCGGCCGTGACCGGCGGACAGACGATATCGTAGCGGCCCTGGACGATCGTGCCGGGCAGCTGACGGATGCGGTCGAGATCCGACCACGGCCAGCCTTCGGGGACGAACGTGCCGTGGGCGAAATAGTGGGCTTCGATGCGCGACAGCGCGAGGGCGAAACCGCCGTGATCCGACTCGAACGGCGCACGCGCCGTCGGATAGAGTGTCGAGCAGGCCGCCTCGTAGCGGCTCCAGGCCCGCGCCGCCGGACGATGGCTGTCGGGGCTGCGGTCGGTGAGGCGGCGGTAGTAGTTGCCCAGAAGATCGGCGCGCTCGCTTTCCGGCAGATGTTCGACGAAGTCGCGCCATGCCTCGGGGAAAACGGTGCGCATGCCGTGGAGAAACCAGTCGATCTCCGAACGCGCGCCGAGGAAGATTCCACGCAGGATGAAGCCCGTCACGCGGCCGGGGTGCTTGATGCCATAGGCCAGTGCCAGCGTGCTGCCCCACGAACCGCCGAACAGCAGCCAGCGTGAGATGCCGAGATGTGTCCGCAGCTTCTCCATGTCGGCGACGAGATGGTCGGTCGTGTTGTCTTGCAGCTCGCCGAGCGGCATCGAACGGCCGCAGCCGCGCTGGTCGAGGACCACGATGCGATAGAACTGGGGGTCGAAGAAGCGGCGATGAACCGGTGCCGAGCCGGCGCCCGGGCCACCGTGCAGGAACAGCACCGGCAGGCCGTCGGGGTTGCCGCTCTGCTCCCAATAGAGCGTATGCCGCCCATCCACCGCCAGCATGCCGCTGGCGTAGGGCGAAATCTCCGGGAATAGATCGGAGCGCAGGGGGGTCTCGGAGCGCGGCATGCTTTTACCTGCGATCATCACTGCCATAGCGGCGGTCCCTGTTCCAGCCCTGTGGCGATTGCGGGCGCCATGGTCGAGCGTCTAAGGTTGGGCGGGCGTCGAGGAGGGGCAGTGGTTTTTTGCCGTATTCTGGTGCTGGTCGCACTGCTCTTCGCGGCCGGCGCCTGCACGGCCGGGAACAATCCGCCGCAGGCGACAGCCGCCGGGGCATTGCCTCCTTCTGCCGGCGGCGTTCCGGTCCTGCCCGCCGGGATCGAGCGCGATGTCGGCGCCGCCTACCCTGACGCGACGCTCCAATCCTATGTTGATCGTGTCGGCCAAAAGCTGGTCCGCAGTTCCGGTCTCACGGGTCCCTATCGCTTCGTCGTGCTTGATCTGCCGGTGGTCAACGCCCACGCCTTGCCGCCCGGATATGTCTTCGTGACGCGCGGCCTTCTCGCCGTGCTCGACGATGAAGCCGAACTCGCGGCGGCTCTCGCCCACGAAATCGGCCATCTCACCCAGCGTCATGCCGCCCAGCGCGCCCGGGCCCGACAAGGGGTGTTGGACGCCGCCGTCGAGGCGGCAGCCGCGACGGGATCCGTCACCGTCGGCCGGTCGGTGGCGCGCGATGGGCTGATCGCCCTGCGACGCTATTCGCGCGAGCAGGAACTGGAGGCTGATCGCATCGGACTTGCCTACCTGGGGCAGGCCGGATACCGGAGCAGTGCGATGGCCTCCCTGATCGACAGGCTGCGACAGCAATCGCAGCTCGAGGCGCAGCTCCTGGGCGAGGCGCCTGACTCTTTCGACCAGCGTAGCGCCACGTCGACCCATCCCGCCCCTTTTGAGCGGAAGGGTGCCCTCCAGGTCGCCGGCGTTTCGGCCGCCGGTGAGTCGGGCCGTTCCGCTTTTCTTGCGGCGATCGACGGCATGTCGGTCGATGATGCGCCCGCCGAAGGTTTTGTGCACGGTCGGGCATTCCTGCATCCGAAGCTCAAGCTCGCCTTCGAAGCCCCTGCTGATTTCCGGCTCTTCAACGATCAGGACGGCATCCTGGGCGTCGGGCGCGACCGGTCGTTGTTGTATTTCTCCTGTTCCAGTGATCGCGTGCCGGGCCGCCTTGACGATTGGATGCGCAATACGTTGAAGCCTACGCCGGCCGACATCCAGGCGACCGAGATCGGCGGCGCGGAAGCAGCCATCGGGGCGCGACCGCGCGGTTCCGACACTGGGCTCGGCCAGGCGCGATATGTGATGGTGCGCCATGGCGACCGCATCTGCTTCTTCAATCTGCTGAGCGAAGGACCCGACCGCGATCGCCGGATCGAGGTTTTGGTCAATGCAGCGCGCACCTTCCACACCCTGACGGCAGCCGAGGCCGCGGCGCTGCAGCCCTATCGGCTGCACGTGATCGCCGCTGCCGGCGTCTCGCCGGCCCAGCTTGCGGCACGGCTACCTTATGACGATCTCCGGATGGAACGCCTGCTGGTCCTGAACGGCGTCGACACGCCGGCCGAACTCGCACCTCTGTCCCAGATCAAGATCGTCAAACCCTGATTGCCGAGCCCTGATCGGTGGACATGAAAAAGGCGGCACGACGATCGCCGGCCGCCTTTCAGCGATTTTTGGACGAGGTTGGCTTAGGCCACCTTTTGCAGCACGCTATTCAGCTTCTGCGTGGCGAGATCCTTGTCGATGCGCTCGACCGCGGCGAGTTCGCGCGCCAGCCGGTCCAGCGCCGCCTCATAGATCTGGCGTTCGCTATAGGATTGGTCGGGTTGGCCGGCATTGCGGTGCAGGTCGCGCACTACTTCGGCGATCGAGACCGGGTCGCCGGAGTTGATCTTGGCTTCGTATTCCTGGGCGCGGCGGTTCCACATGGCCCGGCTCACGCGGCTGCGGCCCTTCAGGGTGACCAGCGCGCTCTCCATGATCTTGCGCGAGCTGAGCTTGCGCAGGCCGGAGATCTTGGCCTTCGCCACAGGTACGCGCAGCATCATGCGCTCCTGCTCGAACGAGATGACGAACAGGTCGAGCTTGTAACCGGCGATTTCCTTCGCCTCGATGTCGATCACCCGGCCGACACCGTGGGTCGGATAAACCACGAAATCGCCCTTCTCGAAGGCGAATTCCTTCGTCTTGGCCGGTGCCTTCTTCGGCTTGGTCATATCAAGTCCCTTCACGTCAAACCCCGCATTCAGCGATACCACGACCAACCGCACACGCTCCCCTGCGTGTTCGGCCCGGTAGTCAGTACCGATAAGTTTCTTTCGGATACCGACGAGGACACCGAGCCAGCGGCGGACCGAACCCCGGACCGCATCTTGCCTAACCCTTATATCAGAGATTTGCCTCGGAGTCGCGGGTGATGTTGCATTTCGGCAACGGTCTACCCATGCGCAACTCGCATAGCCTTACCAAAATTGCGCCAATAAGGCGTCGACGCTAACGTTTTGGAGGATTTTTGGTGAAATACTTCTCGAACTTGTCTTTTTCGTCTTTGAAATTGTCGGCGTCGGCCGGCGCCTCACCTTTGCGGGTGATGTTCGGCCATTCGGCGGAAAGGCTGCGATTGAGTTCCAGCCACTTCTCCAGGCCCTTTTCCGTGTCGGGCTGGATGGCTTCGACCGGACATTCCGGCTCGCAGACGCCGCAGTCGATGCACTCGTCCGGATTGATGACCAGCATATTCTCGCCCTCGTAGAAGCAGTCCACGGGGCAGACTTCGACGCAGTCCATGTACTTGCACTTGATGCAAGCTTCGATCACGACATAGGTCATCAACGGCTCCAGAGACGAGCGGCCGGCTGATTAACGCGTGGAACCGTCGCGCGCAAGGCTGCCGAATCACGCAGAGTCAATTTCATCATACAACGCGCGTGCCTCAGGGGCAGGTCCTCGGCGCTCTCCGAGCGCCACGATGCGCACGACCCGGACGCGCGGGCCGAAAGCGAACGTCAACACCATGTCGGGCGCCACCGTGGCATGAGGCTTGTCGACGACACGGCCGTCGATCCGGCAGCGCGACTTCTCGACGTAGCGTGCGGCCAACGTCCGGGATTTGAAGAAGCGGGCGTGCCAGAGCCACTTGTCGAGCCGCATTGCCGGCTAGGACCTCAAGGCGCGGCTACTTCTTTCCGCCAAGCTTGAGTTCGAGCAGCTTGGCGAACGGCGAGTCGGCCGCCGGCGCATCGCTCTTCGTTTCGGTGGTGGCGTAGAGCCGCAGCGCCGGGCCGCCGCTGTCGCGGCGCGGCGGGCGGGCACCGCGCGGCCGGTCGCCGTGGCCGCGATCCTGACGTGGTCCGTCCTGGCGTGGGCCATCCTTCCGCGGTCCATCCTGGCGCGGTCCATCCTGGCGCGGCCCATCGTTCCGGGGAGCGTCGCCTCGCGGCCCACCTTTGCCGCGATCCTGGCGGGGTGCGTCGGCGAAGAACTGGCGCTCGTTGGGCGGTCGTTCCGGTCGCTCGCGCCGCTGCTGCTCGCGCTGTTGACGCTGTTGCAGGCGCTGGCGCTCGCGCTGCTCCTCGCGCTCGCGCACGAAGCGCGGCTTCATCGAGAAGCTGTGCAGCGGCCCGGTCTGTTCCGACGGCGGATGCACGCGGTAGCCCAGGGCCAGCATGACGTTGGCCATCTCGGGCTCGGAACAGCCGACCAGCGACATCATTTGCGGCGTGGCGCGGAAATGGCCGGGCAGCAGGGGCCGCGGCCCTTCTGGTTTCGGCGCTTCCTTCGGCTCCTCGATCGGCGCCGTCGCGGCGTCTGCGGACTCTGCAGTCGTGGGCTCTGTGGTCGTGTTTGCAGTTGCGGCCTCGGCCGGTGCAGGCTCGTCGCTCACCGCGGCATCGACGGCGGGTGCGGCGTCGGCCGGCGCTTCGTCGGCGGGGGCTTCCGGCTCCTGCACGGCCGGCGTTTCAGGCTGAGGTGCGGGTTCGCTTTCTCCGAAGGCCGCGGCCACGATCGCCCATTCGCTGATTTCATCAGTCGAAGGCGGTGTCGCCGGCGGGGCGGATACGGCAGGCGATGCACTGGCTGCAGGCTTTTTGTCCTGCTGCGCGCGGCGAGCGGTCTCCCGGCTCTCGCGCACCGCCTGACGCGCCATCGCCGCCAGACGTTCGACCATGTCGGCGCGGATCGCGTGGTTGCCCAGCGGCAGGTAACCGATGGTCGCATAGAATTCGCGTTCGGCGTCGCGCGGTAGATCCATCGACGTGCGGCCCTCGGCCGGCAGCGGCGGAATGGTCTCGCGATTGCGGGCGACCATCCAGAGGCCGGCGCGCAGACGGATGGGCACCGGCTTCAGCATGCTCGGGAAATAGATCGAATAGACGCCGACCCTGACGCCAAGGCGCGCCAAGGCCTTGCGGTCTTCTTCGCCGAGCTGGGTGAGCTGGTCTTCGATCGGCCGGCGCGACAGCACGCCAAGGCTTTCACAAAGCTGAAAGACGACCCCTCGGGCGCCTGCCGGAAGCTCCGTCGTCGCCCGTGCGTCCATCAGCTCCGACAGGCCAAGACGAATGCGGGTTTCGACCCAAGTGGCGGCGCGCTTGCGCACCTCCTCGCGGGCCGGCCCATCGAGCAGATCGGTGGCCAGAGCCTCGACCTTCGGCGCCAGGATGTCGCCACTCGGCAACAGGCGGGCCACGGGGCCGCCGCCCCAGCACACGCGCAGCTGCGAATCGAACACGATTTCGCCATCGGCTGAGCCGGCAAAGGCCTGCAGACGTGCCGGCAGGTCCTGACGCAGTGCCCGCAGGGCAGCGCTCATTACCGCCTTCTGGTCGGCATGGCTCTCAGCCGCGTCGGGAACAAAGCGAAAGCCCTCGATCCGTCCGAGATGCTCGCCCTCGACTGTGACCTCGCCCGCTGCGGCGACCGATGTCGTCATTTCACCCTCATCACGCAATCTTCGTACAAGCAGGGCCGCGCGTCTATCGACAAACCTTTGCGTCAAACGCTGGTGCAGAGCGTCGGAAAGCCTGTCCTCGATGGCGCGCGCGCGTTCCTGCCAATGAGTTGCACGTTGAATCCAGTCCGGGCGGTGAGAAATATAGGTCCAAGTCCTGACATGGGCGATGCGCGCCATCAAGGTATCGATGTCGCCATCGAAATGTTCCAGGCGCTTCACATGGCTTTCGATCCAGTCCTCGGGCAGGCGTTCGCCGCCCTGCGTCAAATGCCCGAAGAGCTGGCCAAGCAGCCGCGTATGCTCCTCGGTCATGGTCTTGCGGAAGTCGGGGACCTGGCAGACTTCCCAAAGCAGTCGCACGCGCCGCGGCGTGCGCACGCGCGGCAGGAAGTCGGACTGCGTCGCCAGCGTCTGGAGCGCCAGCTGATCGTCCTGCTCCCGGACCCGCTGGAGCGCGGCATGATCGGCCGGCACGTTGAGCGACGCGATCAGCGCCGGCACCGTGCGAAAGTCGAGGTCGCTGTTGCGCCACTGCACCTCGCGGAGCGGATCGAAGCGGTGGTTCTCGATCGCTTCGACCACCTCGGGATCGAGGCCGCTTACGTCGGCTGTGGTGCCGAAGGTGCCGTCGTTCATGTGGCGGCCGGCACGCCCAGCGATCTGCGCCAGCTCGACGGCGCGCAGCGGGCGTGAACTACGGCCGTCGAATTTTCTCAGGCTTGCGAACCAGACATGGTTCACATCCATGTTGAGGCCCATGCCGATCGCGTCGGTCGCGACCAGATAATCAACCTCGCCCGACTGAAACATGTCGACCTGCGCGTTGCGTGTGCGCGGGCTCATGGCGCCCATGACGATCGCCGTGCCGCCGCGTTGCCGGCGGACCAGCTCGGCGATCTCATAGACCTCGCTGGCCGAGAAGCCGACCACGGCCGAGCGGCGAGGCAGGCGCGTGGCCTTCTTGGAGCCGACATAGCTCAGCTTCGAGAAGCGCGGCCGCGCCACCATGTCGATGTCGGGCAACAGGCGGTTCAGCACCGGCCGGATCGTGTCGGCGCCCAGCAGCATGGTTTCGTTCATGCCGCGTGCGTGCAGCAGCCGGTCGGTGAAGAAATGGCCGCGCTCGGGGTCGGCCGCCATCTGCACCTCGTCGACGGCGAGGAACGACACCGGCCGATCGACCGGCATGGATTCGACGGTGCAGACGAAATAGCGCGCGCCGGGCGGGGCGATTTTCTCTTCGCCGGTGATCAGCGCCACCTGCTTGGCACCCTTGATCGCCACGATGCGGTCGTAGTTTTCGCGCGCCAGCAGGCGCAGCGGAAAGCCGATCATGCCCGACTCATGGCCGAGCATGCGCTCGATCGCGAGATAGGTCTTGCCGGTGTTGGTCGGACCGAGAACCGCGGTCAAGCGGCCGGAGGCGCTGGCGGGCGGCATCAGAGCACCTTCGCCCGCACCCGTGGCGGAAGCAAGGCCGGCTCTTAGCCGGAGTAGGCAGGCTCCAGCTTGTTGCAGCCGATCATCGCGCCATGGTCGGCACGCTGGACCAGCACGGCCACTCCTTGGGTCGGCTGGATGCGGTCGGCGGCAATCGTCCAGCTGGCGGCCGAGCCGTCCCAGCGGCCGATCACTTCGAGGTGACGCACGATATTGAAGTTCTCCAGCGTGCGGCCCTGGTTTTCGCCGCTCGCCACCGGCGTGCCGTTGCGCCGGTCATATATGGCGAGAGTGACGTCCGCTGGCCCGTCTTGGAGGTCGAAGGCGGCGAGTCTTATGCTCAGCGGGCCGCCGACGGTACGCGAGAGTTCAGGCGTGGCGCGCTTGGGCGACAACGCTTGGGCCTTTGCGAGCAATGCCTCGATTGGGCCGGGCTCGCGACCGGTATCGTGGCCGATGCCATCGACGACCATCTCAGGCGTGTAGACATAGCGTTGCTTCAGGACTCGAGCATAGCCGCGCTGCCGTTCCGTGGTGTCGCGCGAGGCGAACGGGTCTTTCCAGCCGATATAGTCCCAATAGTCGACATGGAACGAGAGAGCCACGATGTCGGGGCGCTTGGCTAATTTGCCGAGAAAGGCGTCAGCGGGTGGGCAGGAATTGCAGCCCTGGGAGGTGAAGAGTTCGATCGCCCACGGCCCTTCGGCCAGCGCACGCGCGCTGGCGCCGTTGGATCGCCCCGTCACAATTGCCGCAACCGCGGCACCGACCAGCATCGAGCGCCGGCCGGGATTTGCTCCCTGAACCATAGAAGCAACATGCGCTCGCCACGACGAGCCTGCCAATCAAGAAACGGTTAGCGGGCGGTAACGCGCGCAGCGCGGTATTGCTTGTGATCGCTGGACTCCGCAGATGTAATATTATAACAATATTCCATTCGACACTGCTGCCTGACCCATGCACCAACCCGTTTCCCCCGGCACTGCTCTGCTCGCCATGAGCGCGTCTGCGCGCATCGCGATGGCGCTCGGCGCGTCGGCTGTCCTGTGGCTTTGCGCTTGGTGGGCCCTCTCATGAGTGCCGCGCCATGAGTGCGGCCCTTCGCCTGGTCGATCTGACGGTGAGCTACGACCGCCATCCCGCGGTTCATCATGTGTCAGCCGAGATTCCGGCTGCCGAGATGACCGCCATCGTCGGCCCCAATGGTGCCGGCAAGAGCACCCTGCTCAAGGCATTGCTGGGCCTTGCCCCGCATATCGAAGGCCGCATCGAATGTTCGGCCAAGCGCATCGCCTATTTGCCGCAGCAGGCCGAGATCGACCGCAGCTTTCCGATTTCGGTATTCGACACGGTATTGCTCGGCCGCTGGTCGCGCTTCGGCGGCTTTGCCGCCGCCGGGCGTGCCGACATCCACGATGCCCAGCATGCCATCGAGTCGGTCGGACTCTCCGGCTTCGAACGCCGGCCGATCGACACGCTCTCGGTCGGGCAGTTCCAGCGTGTGTTGTTCGCCCGCCTGCTGTTGCAGGATGCCGACCTCGTCCTGCTGGACGAACCGTTCGCTGCCATCGATTCCAAGACCGTGGCCGACCTCATGGTCGTGATCCGCCGCTGGCAGGCCGAGAAACGTACGGTTGTCGCCGTGCTGCACGATCTCGACCAGGTGCGTCGCGACTTCCCCAATTCCCTGTTGCTCGCTCGTGAACTGGTCGCCGCGGGTCCGACGCCTGGCGTCCTGTCGGCCGAGAACCTGCTGCGCGCCCGCGCCATGGCCGAGGCGTGGGACGAACACGCCGACGCCTGCGAAGCGCCGATGCGGCTGAGCGCCTGATCGCGACGCTCACGTCATGCTCTACGAATACCTGTTCCAGCCGTTCATCGAATTCGGCTTCATGCGCCGCGCCCTCGTCGCTAGCCTGGCGCTGGCCGTCGGCGGCTCGTCGATTGGCGTGTTCCTGATCCTGCGCCGCATGAGCCTGATGGGCGACGCTCTGGCCCATGCGCTGCTGCCCGGCGCGGCATTGGGCTTTCTCCTGGGTGGCCTGTCGTTGCCCGCCATGAGTCTCGGCGGCTTTCTGGCCGGCGTCGCCACGGCGCTGGTGTCGGGCGCCATCGCGCGCTTCTCCAATTTGCGCGAGGACGCGAGCTTCGCCGCGGCCTATCTCACGGCGCTGGCGCTGGGCGTGCTGATCGTGTCGCTACGTGGTTCGGCGGTCGACCTGATGAACATCCTGTTCGGCGCCATCTTGGCGGTCGACGATGCCGCGCTCTATCTCGTCGTCTCGACGGCAACGCTCACGCTGGTCGGCCTGGCGGCGATCTACCGGCCGCTGGTCGTGGAGTGCTTCAACCCGGGTTTTCTCGCCGCCATGGGCGTGCGCGGCTCGCTCTACCACTACCTTTTCCTCGCGCTGGCCGTGCTCAACATGGTGGCGGGTTTCCAGGCGCTGGGCACGCTGATGGCGCTGGGTATCGTCCTGCTTCCGGCGGTCGCCGCCTCGTTCTGGGCGCGCGAGGTCTGGTCGATGACCCTGATCGCAGGCCCCATGGCCTTTGCTTCCGCGGCTGTCGGCTTGCTCGTGTCGTTCCACGGCGGGCTGCCGTCGGGGCCGGTGATCGTGCTGTTCGCCAGCCTGTTCTTCGTGGGCTCGCTGCTGCTGGGCTCGCGATCGTCGGTGCGCACGCGCCTGTCGCGTCCGGTTCACTTGCGCGGGTAAGGTTCCTCGCTAGGCTGCCTCCCGATCAGGGAGAACGCCGACAATGACCGCCTCACCCGTGCCGGGCGTCACGCTCAAGACGACCAAGGCCAACAACATCCATATGCGCTACGCCGAAGCCGGCCCCAAGAATCCAGGGGGACCACTCGTGCTGTTCTGTCATGGCTGGCCAGAGAGTTGGTACTCGTGGCGGCATCAGCTGCAGACCGTCAGTGCGGCGGGTTTCCGCTGCGTGGCGCCCGACATGCGCGGCTATGGCGGCACCGAAGCGCCGGAGCCCATCGAGCACTACACGCTGTTCCACATGGTGGGCGACATGGCCGAGCTGGTGAAGGCGCTCGGCGAGACCAGCGCCGTGATCGTGGGTCACGACTGGGGCGCTCCCGTCGCCTGGCACGCAGCACTCTGGCGGCCCGATCTCTTTCCCGCCGTGTGCGCCATGAGCGTTCCCTACGCGCCGCCTGGCCATATCGACGTGCTGAGTGCGCTGGAGAAGCTCGGGATCAACGACTTCTACCTACAATACTTCCAGAAGCCCGGCGTGCCCGAAGCCGAGCTGCAGCAGGACATTCGTGGTGCGTTGCGCCGGCTCTACTACACGGCGGGTGGAGATCTCGAAGAGAAAGGCAAGGGCTTCGCCCGGCTGAGCGACGGCACCCTGCTCGGCAATACAGTCAACCCTGAGAAGCTGCCGGCGTGGCTCGGCGAAGCCGACCTCAACTACTACACCCAGGAGTTCTCGCGCACCGGTTTCCGCGGCGGCCTCAACTGGTATCGCAACCTCAGGCGCAATTGGGAGCTTGCCGGCCCGTGGCGCGGCCAGCCGATCCGCCAGCCCTCGCTATTCATCGCTGGCAGTCGCGACGGCGTGCTGCGCTTTCCCGCTGCCAAGAGCCAGATGGAAGCCTACCCGAAGACCCTGCCCGGCCTGCGCGGTAGCCATATCCTCGAAGGCGCCGGCCACTGGGTGCAGCAGGAACAGCCGGCAGAGGTCAATAGGCTGTTGATCGAGTTTCTAAGAGGACTGTGACGGTATCGGCCGGTCCGCCTACTTCTTCTCTTCGAACTTCATCGCCGCGCCATTCATGCAGTAGCGCTGGCCGGTGGGCGCCGGGCCGTCGGGAAAGACGTGGCCGAGATGGCCGCCGCACTTGGCGCAATGCACTTCGGTCCGGGTCATGAAGAAGCTGCGATCGGTCGTGGTGCCGACGCCGTCGGGCAGCGGCTGCCAGAAGGACGGCCAGCCCGTGCCGCTCTCGAATTTTGTCGCCGCATCGAACAACGGCTCGCCGCAGCCGACGCAAAGGAACTCGCCCTTGCGCTTCTCGTCGTTCAACGGACTGGTGAAGGCGCGCTCGGTGCTGTGCTTGCGCAGCACGCTGTACTGCAGCGGGTCGAGCTGCTGGCGCCACTCCTCCTCGCTTTTCTGGACGGGAAAAATCTCGGCCTTCTTGCTCATGATGCGCTCCGTTGGAACAATGATCGCGCGCTAGACAAGGCCGCGCAACTCGGTGGTCGCGACCGAGAGCATGGCGAGATCGAGGGTGCCGGCCGTCGGCAGGTCCTCCTTGAGGATCCGGTCGGCGCGGTCGAGAGCGAGCTTTCGTTGCTCGCTCCAGCGCGCCAGCACGGCATCAGGATCGGCCGCGCCATCAGGTCCTGCGGCCCGCAGTGCCGAGGCCAGCAGGTCGGCCTGAAGCGCCGCCAGATCGTCCTGCAGGGCGAGCGCCGCCTGTGCCGGCCAATGGCCGTCGCGCGGCAGGTTTTGGGCCGCGGTCGCCAGGGTGGCGAAGGACAGCCGCTCGCCGAGGCGGAAGTAGAGCCGCGCCGCCTCGCCGATGCTGCAGCCGTTGCCGCGCGCCGCCTGCATCAGGTCTCCCGCCGCCGCCAACGTTTCCAGCGCGGCGGCCCGCCGGGCGATGCCGGCCGGCGCGCCCATCGCCTCGAAGATGGTGGCACGCTCGGCCAGGGCAGCGCTTTCCGAGGGGCCGATCAGCTCGGGCGACAGCTCGCCTAGCGCCGCTACTGCCGCGCCCAGCTGCTCCGTCGCCGCCATCGTGTCGAGCGGTTGCGGCAGGCGGCGCAGCGTCCACTGCACGGCGCGCACGAGGAAGCGCTGCGAGGCGACCAGCATTCGTGTCTGTGCCTCGGCCTTGAGTGCGTCGTCGAGCGCCTCGATGTCGCTCCACAGGTCGCGCAGCTTCCAGGCGTCGCGCACGACGGCGAAGGCGCGGGCGATGGCGGCAGCCGGTGCGCCGGTGCGCAGGCCGACGTCGCGCACGAAGGTCGGACCGCATCGGTTGATCAGAGAATTCAACACCTGTAGGGCCGCGATCTCCCGGCGCAGACGATGGGCGCGGATCGCCGGCTCGTACTTCTCCTGCAGCGCGGTGGGGAAATAGCGCAGCAGTTCGGATTCCAGGAGCGGGTCGTCGGGCAGGTCGGACGCCAGGATCTCGTCGTTGAGATCGATCTTGGCGTAGGCCAGCAGCACCGAGAGCTCGGGCCGCGTCAGGTACTGGCGGCTCTGTCCGCGCGCGCGCATCGCCGCCGTGTCGGGCAGGAACTCGACGGCGCGATCGAGCCGGCCCCCCTTTGTTTCAGTGCCGCGCTCGAGCGCGCGCATGAAGCGTTCCAGCCGGTCGTGCGCCTCGCCGGCCTGGGCCTCGGCGACGCTGACGGCCTGGCTCTGCTGGTAGTTGTGGCGCAGCACGAGGGCGGCCACCTCGTCGGTCATCGAGAACAGCAGTGCGTCGCGATCGGGGCGGGCCAGCAGGCCGCGCGCGATCGCCGCGCCGGTCGCGACCTTGATGTTCACTTCGTGGTCGGAGGTGTCGACGCCTGCCGAATTGTCGAGCGCGTCGGTGTTGATTCGCCGTCCCGCCAGTGCCGCCTCGACCCGGCCGCGTTGGGTGAAGCCGAGATTGGCGCCCTCGCCGATCACGCGCGCGCGCAGGCGCGTGGCGTCGATGCGTAGCGCGTCGGTGGCACGGTCGCCGGCATCGGTGTGGCTTTCGCTGGACGCCTTCACGTAGGTGCCGATGCCGCCGAAATAGAGCAGGTCGACTGGTGCCGCCAGGACGGCGCGCATCAGGTCGATGGGCGTGCCGGTCGGCGCCTCGAGCCCGAGGACATGTCGTGCCTCGGCCGACAGCGGGATCGACTTGGCGGCGCGGTCATAGATGCCGCCGCCCGCCGACAGCAGCGCCTTGTCGTAGTCCATCCACGACGAACGCGGCAGGTCGAACAGCCGCTTGCGCTCGGCCCAACTCGCGGCCGGGTCGGGCGAGGGATCGATGAAGATGTGGCGGTGGTCGAAGGCAGCGACCAGCTTGATGTGGCGCGACAGCAGCATGCCGTTGCCGAACACGTCGCCCGACATGTCGCCCACGCCCGCTACCGTGAAGGGCGTCGACTGGATGTCCTGTCCCAGCTCGCGGAAGTGGCGTTTGACCGATTCCCATGCGCCGCGCGCCGTGATGCCCATCTTCTTGTGGTCGTAGCCGGCCGAGCCGCCCGAGGCGAAGGCATCGTCCAGCCAGAAGCCGTAGTCGGCCGCGAGCGCATTGGCGATGTCGGAGAAGGTGGCCGTGCCCTTGTCGGCGGCGACCACGAGGTAGGGATCGTCGCCGTCGTGGCGCACCACGTTGGCCGGCGGCGCGATGCCGTCAGCGGTGTAATTGTCGGTGAGGTCGAGCAGGCCGCGGATCAGCGTCTGGTAGCAGGCGATGCCCTCGGCCTGGACTTGCTCGCGCGTGCCTCCTGTTGGCGGCCGTTTCACATAGAAGCCGCCCTTGGAGCCTACCGGCACGATGACGGCGTTCTTCACCATCTGGGTCTTCATCAGGCTCAGCACCTCGGTGCGGAAATCCTCGCGCCGGTCCGACCAGCGGATGCCGCCGCGCGCCACCCGCCCGCCGCGCAGATGAATGCCTTCCATGCGCGGGCTGTATACGAAGATCTCGACCAGCGGCCGCGGCGCCGGCAGGTCGTCGATCGCCCGGCTGTCGATTTTCAGCGAGATCCATTCCTTCGCGGCACCATCGGCCGCGGTTTGCCAGAAGTTGGTGCGCAGCGTGCAGCACACGGCATTGAGGAAACGCCGCAGGATGCGGTCCTCGTCGAGCGTGGCGACACCCTCGAGCGCCGTGGCGAGAGCGGCCTCGATCGCCTCGCTGCGATTCTTGCGGGTGTCGGACCGCGCTTCGCCCAGCGCCGGATCGAAGCGGACCATGAAAAGATCGACGAAGCCGCGGGCGATGGCGGGATAAGCCGCCAGCGTGCGCTCCATGTAGTCCTGGCTGAACGGCACGCCGGCCTGCCGCAGATACTTGGTGTAGGTGCGCAGCAGGGCCACCTCGCGCCAGGCGAGGCCGGCGCCCAGCACCAGGCGATTGAGCCCGTCGTTTTCCAGCGCGCCCGATCGAAGCTTTTCCATCGTCTCGATAAAGCGCTGCCCGACCGAAGCGAGATCGACGGCCGACTTGTCCGCCGTCTCCACGCGCAGCACCTGCACCGCCACGCTATCGCTGTCCCCGTCGTCATTTGGCGCATGCAGCAGGAACGGTGCCTCGCTCAACACGCGCAGGCCGAGGTTTTCGGCCAGCGGCAGGATGTCGGACAGCGCGATGGGTTT
>JAUXST010000877.1 GCA_030679805.1 Reyranella sp.
GCATGTTCATGATCGACATGCAGGGCACCATTGACTTGCCCACGGCATCCAGCAGCTCGCGCACGCCCGGCGAACGGTACTGCGGCTCCTGCATGGCAAGACCGACGAGGTCGTAGTCGGCGGGATTCACACCTGCTGTACCGCCGGCCGTCACCTTGCCCGGCAGCTTGCGCGAATCGATCTCGATCGGGTCCTTGCGGCCCCGGATCGGGAGGCGCACGCGAAAGCCTTCGGCATTGATCAGGTCGGCCTCGGCCGGCAGGCAGATCAGGTGCACCGAATGGCCGCCGAAGAGAATCTTCGAGGCGAGCAGCGACCCGTAGGACGCCCCCATAATCATGATCTTGTAAGCCATCGTCCTATCTCCCCGCGATTTTCGCCAGTGTCGCGTCAACTGCTCCCGCGGTCAAAGGCGAAGACCGGCCCTAGCCGGCCCCGGCCGGCGACGCTAGCCTTCGCGGTCTCCAGCCCGGAAGGCCGTATGAAAGTCCCCGCATGAAGGTCTTCGTCTTCGACCTCCTCGCCTACGGCGAGAACCTCGACCATCTGAAGACGGGGACGGAGCTGCCCTATCCGCTGAGCAAGCGGCATTTCAAGTCGGACGTCGCGGTGCGTACCTACGCCGAACACCTCGATGCCTGGGAGGAGCTGGATCGCCTGGGCTACGACGGCGTCGGCTTCAACGAACATCACTGCTCGCCCTATGGGCTGATGAACTCGCCCAACCTGATGGCAGCCGCCGCGGCGCAGCGCACCAAGAGGCTGAAACTCCTGATCTACGGCAATCTTCTGCCGCTACACGAGCCGCTCCGGCTGGCCGAGGAACTGGCCATGCTCGACTGCTTGTCGAACGGGCGCGTGATCTCCGGCTTCGCGCGCGGCATTCCGCGCGAGTATCAGGTGCACAATGTGCCACTTGCGGACTCGCGCGCCCGCTTCGAGGAGGCCTACGAAATCGTGACCCGCGCCTGGACCGAGGACGTGTTCTCCTACGAGGGCAAATTCTGGTCCTACAAGGACGTCGCGATCTGGCCGCGCCCGGTGCAGCGGCCCCATCCCCCCATCATGATTCCGATCGTCGGCAGCCAGGAATCGATCGAGTTCGCAGGGCGGCACGATATTCCGATTACACCCGGCCTCGCCGGCGGCGGACTGCGCGACGACATCATCCGCTTCTACGCCAAGAGTCTGGCCGCGGCCGGCCACCGCATCACGCCCGATCATCTCTCGCTCAGCATGAACGCCTATGTGGCCGATTCGAAGGCCCGGGCGGTGAAGGAGCTGGCGCCCTATCACCTCTATTTCAACCGCACCCTGTTCAGCCACGGCAGCTTCACCGAGACTGCGCAGCAGCGTGAGGCGGGCTATGTCAGCCAATCCTCGACCGACTATGTGCGGCCGGAGAACCAGCGCGCCGCGGCCCTCTTGCGCGAGGATTTTCGCAACCTCACCTTCGAGGACGTGGCGCGGCAGGCCGAGCAGCAGCCTTGGGGCACGCCGCAGGAGGTGACCGAGCGCATCATCGCTCAGGCCGACAGGGCCGGTGCCAACATGGTGCAGATCGGCTTCAATCGCGGCGCCATGCCCCATGATATGTTCATCGAGCAGATTCGCCGCTTTGCCGCCGATGTGCTGCCGGCGTTGCAGGCCCACGAGGTGAGGCGCGTTCCGGCGGCGGAAGAGGCGGCGGCGTAGGAGGAGGTCCGATGGAATTCGGCATGTTCCACGAGTTTCAGCGTCTGCCCGGTACGAGCGAGGCCGAGGCCTTTGCGCAATCTCTCGAGCAGGTCGACGCCGCCGAGCGCTGGGGCCTCGACGCCATGTGGCTGGCCGAGCTGCACTTCGCGCCCGAGCGCTCGGTGCTGGCCTCGCCCCTGATCCTGGCCGCCGCCATCGCCCAGCGCACCAAGCGCATGAAGATCGGCACCGCCGTGCAGGTGCTGCCGCTCTGCCATCCGCTCAGGCTCGCCGAAGAGGTCGCCACCGTCGACCAGTTGAGCGGTGGCCGGCTGATCTTCGGCGTCGGCCGCTCGGGCTTCGCCCACACCTACAAGACCTATGGCGTCGACTATGGCGAGAGCCGCGAACGCTTCAGCGAGACGCTGGAGATCGTGAAGCGCGCATTCAGCGAGGAGCGCTTCTCCCACAAGGGCAAGTATTTCACCTACGAGAATGTCCGGTTGGCACCCAAGCCCGTGCAGACGCCGTGGCCCGAGATCCGTGTCGCCGCGGCCAGCCCCGACACCTATGAAGAGATGGGCACCATGGGCCATGCGATCTTCGTCGCGGCCCGCACCGGCAACATCTCCGAGCTGGCGCCGCTGGTGAAGACCTACCGCGCCGCCTGGAAGGCGGCGGGCCATCCCGGCCGCGGCGAGGTCTATCTCCGCGTGCCGGTTTATGTTGCCGACACCGAGGACGCCGCGCGCGAGGAACCGCGCGAAAGCATCCTGCATCTTCTGCACACCATCGGCGCCCGCCTGGAGGCGTCGGCCTCGGCGTCGGGTGCGCGGGCGATCGAGAACCGTGCCGAACGCGGCCAGAAGATGCAGAACATCGACTACGAGGAAGTGCTGCGCGAACGGATGATCGTCGGCACTTCGGCAAGCGTCGTGGCGCGTCTGCAGGAGCTGCGCGAGCACCTCGGTCTCGACGGCATCCTGGCCGAACTCAATCCCGGTAGCCTGATCCCGCACCAGAAGGTGATGACCGCGCTGCGCCTGCTCTGCGAAGAGGTCATGCCACGCTTCAAGTGATTCTTCTTCTACTGGCTGGGCAGAAGGATCTCGAAGCGGGCGCCTCCTTCGGCGCGATTGGCAGCTGAAATGCGGCCGCCAATCTCCTCGAGGATGCGGCGGCAGATGCGCAAGCCCAGGCCGGTGCCTTTGCCGCTGGGCTTGGTGGTGACGAAGGACGTGAAGAGCCTGGGCAGGATCTCGGCGGAAATGCCCGGCCCCGAGTCCTCGACAGCGATCCGCACGAAGGTACGGCCATTCTCCTGCACCGTTCCGGTGGCGATCGAGATGGTGCGGCCGCCAGCATCGCGGGCATTGTTGATGAGGTTGACGAGCACCTGCGCCAGACGTCCGGCATCGCCCACCACCGCGGGCAACTGCGCGTCCAGCCGCTCCTGCAGCGTCATGCCAGCCTCGGCCACGCCATGGTCGGTGAGGTCGATGGCGCGGCGCACGGCCTCGTTGGGATCGAAGGGCTCGGGCGTGTCGGACGATGTGCCGCGGACGTAGGCGCGCAGGTCGCCGATGATGCGGCTGGCCTGCTCGACCTGCTGGGCGACGCGCTCGAGCTTGCTCTGCACTGTCGTCATGTTCGGCCGGCCGCCGCGCTCCGACGCCAGGGCGAATTCGTCGAGCGCCGAGGCGCAGGCGATGTTGATGACTTGTAGCGGCTGGCTGATCTCGTGCGCCATGGTGCCGGCCATCTCGCCTACGGTGGCGAAGCGTTCGGCATTGTAGAGCGCCTGCTCGGCCTCGCGGCGCTCGGTGTCGTCGACACCCAGCAACATGATGCTGCTCACAGCGCCATCCGCATCGGTGGCCGGCGTGGCCGTGATCGCGATCAGCCGCTCGCGGCCCGAAGGATCGCGCCGCCTGACGGCAAACCTGGAGCGTTTGGTGCGTTTGGGGTTGAGCGGGCAGGGCAGGATCTCCTGCAATGAGCGGCCGACGGCATCCGCGGCGGTTATGCCGGTGAGGGCAGTGAAGCCGCTGTTGACCATGGTGACGTTCAGCGCGCGGTCGACCAGGACGATCAGCGCGCCACCCGATTCGACGATCGAGCGCAGGCGGATCATCTCCGACTCGAGCCTCTGTTCGAGCTGGACCCGCTCCTCGACGTCGCGGATCACGCCGGTGCTGACCACCCGTCCCTGCTCGTCGCGCCAGCGGCGCGCCCGCACTTCGACGTGACGCACTGCGCCGCCGGCCGCGACCATGGAGAAGCGGGCGAAGGTGCCGGGGTCCGACGGATCGTATTCCCGGGTCGTCTGACGCCGTACCCGCTCGACCGAGTCGGGCGCGATGAGCTCGAGGAAGTGCGTGCCGACGAACTTCTCCGGCGACATGCCGAACATGTCGGAAACGGCGGCATTGACGAAGGTGAACTGCCCGGTCTCGACGTCGAGCGTGTAGGCCACGTCGACCATCGAATCGACCAGCGACTGGTAGCTCGCGCGGGCATGCTCCTGCTCGGCGCGCGCCTTCTCCAGCGCGAATTCGTGCCGCTTGATGTCAGTGACGTCGACCCTGAGCCCGACCGTGAGGCCGCTCGCCGTGCCCTTCTCGGACCAGTCGAACCACCGCCCATCCTCTGTCTGGCGTGTGCGCTCGGTGGTCTTGGAGCGAAAGCGATCGATCCACTCCTCGACCGGCTGTGGCCCCATGCCGGCCGCCTCGAGCGCGTGGGCCGAATCGTGCGCCAGTGCCGAGTAGGTCCGGCCGATCGCATCGGGCCGCCTGAGTGCCGGCGTCAGCGTCCGGGCCACTGAATTGCACATGATCAGCCGCTCGCCGGCGTCGTAGACGACGATGCCGGCCGGCAGCGCCTCGATGACCTCGCTCAGCGTGTCGCGCGAGGCGCCGGCCTGTTGGGCAGCGTCCGCAGCAAGGCGCCATTGCGCGTGGTAGTCCATGGCCGTACGGCCGACCAGCAGGATCAGGACGAGTCCGGCGCAGATGAAGCCTGTGGTGCTGAGCGTCAGCACCAGCAGCGCCGTTGCATAGTCGTCGACCAGCCGGCCGATCATGTGGTCGGCGGCGCGCGTCGTCGACAGGCTGAGCTCGGTGATCTCGTCCCTGAGCTGGAGCAGTTCGCGCAACGCGGCGGCATCGATGGGCCCGCGATGGGTGTCGAAAGAACGGATTTTCCGGCCCAACCGGTCGACGAAATCCTGCTGCGCCGCGCAGGTGCTGGCCAGCGCCGTCTGCGGCGCCACCTTGTAATCTCGGCACAGCGTCCGGAGCGACTCGGTGAAATTGCGCCACGGCTCGCCCGCGACGCGCGTGGCGCCGGCGCCCTCGCTGGCGGCGGTGTTCGCCAGGATGCTGCGCATCAGCGAGCGGCTCGCATGGTCGAGCGCCAGGACGTCGCGCGCCTGGCGTCGCTGCGGGTCGACGTCGGAACGATGGAGCGACAGTGCGATGTCGGCGAAGGCCACGACGCAGCAGATCACGCCGACGATGCCGGCGAAGGTGGCCCACAGCACGCCGCGCGTTCCCAGCGCCAGGCGCGCCTGGCCCGGAAATGACCGCAGCAGGTCGACGAAGTTCGGCACTCCCGGCTGTGCGAGTTCGCTCGATGCCATGATCAGCCCCCGGTGTGTCGTGCTCTAATTCCTGGCGCCGCCCATTGTCCTCGCCAATGGTGCCCCCGCCAATGGGTGTCTCGCCGACGGCGGCGCTAGCGGCGGGTGCCGCCCGTGCCGGTCGACAGCCAGCCCTTGGGATGCGGGGCCTGCTCGCCCTTCGAACTGGCCGCGACCAGTTTCACCACCGCCTGGCGCAACGGCCCGAGCGGCACCGGCTTGTTCACGAACACGGTGATGCCGAGCGCGTGCAGCGTCTCCTCGGAGAGTCCGTCGATGCGCCCCGACATCATGAGGATGGCGGTCGATGGCAGCAGCGCGCGAATCGCTTCGGCGAGCTGGACGCCGTTCATGTCCGGCAGGTTGTAGTCGAGCAGCACGACCCGGGGCTCGAATTTGGTCGCAGCGGCGAGGGCGGCCGCCGCATCGAAGGCCGTCTCGATGGAAAGATTCGCGCGGCGGAGGAAGTCCGCCATCTCGAGGCATTGGACGGTGCTGTCCTCGACGATGAGGACATCGCACCGGGCGGTTCTGGGAATGGTGACCTCCTGCGTGAACTGCCTTTCAATGGCATTATAACCGAATCACCACGACTTTGCGGCATATCATACAGACGCGAATAGGTGATCAACCGCCTGCTTTTGTTTGCCGACCGATGTCGGTCGCGGCGTGCGTGGCGGTGACGCTCTTGGGTCGCGGATCGTGACCGGCCACGTCGAATCCTTTCGTGTCCTGCATCGACTGGGACTTCAACGCTGCCGGACAAGGATCGTTCCGCGACGGTCGCCTGCGGCGTTCGCTACTCCACCTTCGCACCCGACGCCTTGATGATCGGCGCCAGCCTGGCCTCGTTGTCGGCGCGGTACTTGGCGGCGGCGGCCGGGCCCAGCCATAGCGGCGTGCCGCCCTGGGCGAGGAAGGTCGCCTTCAGCTTCTCGCTCTCCAGCGCCTGCTTGGTCAGGGCGGCGCACTTCTCGACCATGGCCGGTGGCAGGCCGGCCGGCCCGCAGATGCCGCCCCACGAGGTTATCTCGAAGCCGGGCAGGAACTTCGACATGGTCGGGATCTCGGGCAACAGGGGGCTGGGTTCGCGCGAGGTCACGGCGAGCGGTCGCACCTTGCCGGCGCGCACCTGGGCTATCACGCCGGGCAGGTTGTCGTAGACCATGTCGATCTGGCCCGCGAGCAGGTCCTGCAGCGCCGGTGCACCGCCGCGGTAGGGCACGTGCACCATGTTGAGCCCGGCCTTCTGCTTCAGCATCTCGCCGCAGAGATGCGGGCTGGTGCCCTGGCCTCCCGAGCCGAACGTGTATTTGCCGGGCGAGGCCTTAACGAACTCGATCAGCTCGGGCACCGTCGTCGGCGGCAGGCCGAGCCTCACCACCAGCAGGTTCGGCACCTGCCACAGCATGGAGACGGCGGCGAAGTCCTTGGCCGCGTCGAACGGCAGCTTGGCGTAGAGCGTCGGCGCGATGGCGTGCGCGGCGATGGTGTAGAGGCCGAGCGTGTAGCCGTCGGGGACTGATTTGGCGAGCAGGTCGGCGCCGACATTGCCGCCCATGCCGCCCTTGTTCTCGACCACGAACTGCTGGCCGGTTAGCTCGGATAGTTCCTGGCAGACGACGCGACTCAGCACGTCGGTCGCGCCGCCCGGCGGGAAGTGGTTGATGTAGCGCACTGACTTGTTCGGCCAGTCGGCCTGTGCGCGGGCGACGCCCGACGCGATCATCGGTGCCAGGGAAAGAGCGAACACCCTCCGACGCGAAAGCAGCCGACGCGAAAGCCGAAGCTTGGTCATAGCGAGCCTCCCAATCGTTTCTTTATTGGGAGCATCCTACGCTGGCATGGTCGCCACGCGAAACCGGATTCGCAGGCGCCACTCGTGTTCATGAGCGCGCGAGACGCGCGCGGTCCAGATGAGCCCGAACTACGCTCTTCTGGACCGCGAGTCTCCGGCTCGCTCTGTCACTCCACCTTCGCGCCCGACGCCTTGATCACCGGCGCCAACCGCGCCTCGTTGTCGGCGCGATACTTGGCGGTGTCGGCCGGGCTGAGCCAGCGGCGCGTGGCGCCCGCCTTCTCGAATGCCTCCATCACCTTCGGGCTCTCGAGCGCCTTCTTGAGCAGGCCGTTGGCCTTCTCGACCATCGGCTTGGGCATGCCGGCCGGCCCGCAGAAGCCACCCCATGAGACGATCTCGAAGCCGGGCAGGAACTCGGCCATGGCCGGAACGTCGGGCGCCGCGGGATGACGCTTGGCCGAGGTCACCGCGAAGGCCTTCACCTTGCCGCCCTTCATCAGGCCGAGCGGTCCCGGCAGGTTGTCGAACATCATGTCGACCTGGCCGGCCAGGATGTCCTGGTGGGCGGGCGCGCTGCCGCGATAGGGCACATGCAGGAGGTTGATCCCGGCCATCTGCTTGAACAGCTCGCCGGTGATCTGTGGGCTGGTGCCCGCACCGGAGGAGGCGAAGGAATACTTGCCCGGATTGGCCTTCGCCATCGCGATGATCTCCGGCACCGTGCTGGCCGGAAAGTCGAGCCGCGTCATCAGCATGTTCGGCGCTTCCCACAGGATGGAGATGCCGGTGACGTCGCGGCCAGCGTCGAACGGCATCTTGGCGAACAGCGTCGGCGCGATGGCGTGGGCGGCGATGGTGTAGAGGCCGATCGTGTAGCCGTCGGGCGCTGCCTTGGCGACCAGGTCGGCGCCCAGCACGCCGCCGTTGCCGCTCTTGTTCTCGATCACGAAGGTCTGGCCGGTCAGGCCGGTGAGCTCGGCGCAGACGACGCGCGACAGCGTGTCGGTCGGTCCACCGGCCGGGAAGGGTACGATGTAGCGGACGGACCTGTTCGGCCAGTCGTCGGCCGCCCGCACAACGCCGGACGCGATCATGGGCGCAAGTGAAAGGGCGCCACCGGACAGAACGAGCGCTCGTCTACGTGAAATGGGCCGGAGGGGAAGGATCAACTTGGTCATCTTACGCGTAGCCTCCAAAGGGTGTTCTTGTTGGTTCACATTCTACGCAAGTCGTTCCGATATGCACCATCTCCCCCTCTGCGGCTTGTCGTTCCGCGCGGCGATAGGAGAAGGCGTTGCTCTCGTCAGCGCGAGGTCTCGTTGTCGACCGTGCTACTGTGCCGTCACACCCATCCCCTGACGCCCCGGGAGCCACCCTCATGACCACCAGCCGCGCCCATATCCTGCTCTGGACCGACTCTCCTAACGCCTATTTGGACGCCGTGAAGGTGGCCGGCCTCGACCACCGGGTCGCGATCGACACCTTGCCGCGCAAGAACAAGCCTTCGGCCGACCAGCTTGCCCGCACCGAGGCGCTGATGGCGGGCGGCGTGCCGGCGGGCCTGCTGCCGTCGATGCCCAAGCTGCGCTGGGCCCAGGCGATGAGCGCCGGCGTCGAGGGCTGGATGGCGCTGCCCGATCTGCCCCAGGCGCTCACGCTCACCTGCGCCCGCGGGACGCACACCGAATCGATGCCGGAAAACATCATGGCGGCGCTGTTCTATGCCGCGAAGCCGGTCAGGATCGCGGTCGAGAACCAGAAGAGCGCCAAGTGGGTGCACACCGTGCCGCAGCCGCTGACCGGCAAGACGCTGGGCATCCTGGGCCTGGGCGTCATCGGCCAGGAAGTGGCGCGCCTCGCGTCAGCCTTCGGCATGCGCGTGATCGGTACCAAGCGCCGGCCGGGCGCTGTGCCGAACGTGGCCGAGATCCTGCCGCCGGAGCGCACCGACGAGGTGCTGGCGCAGTCGGACTATGTGCTGCTGCTGCTGCCGGCCACCAAGGAGACCGACAATTTCATCAACGCCGAGCGGCTGGCCAAGATGAAGCCTACGGCCTGGCTCATCAATTTCGGCCGCGGCCACACCATCGTCGATTCAGACCTGATCGCCGCCGCAAAGGACAAGAGGATTGCCGGCGCCGTGCTCGATGTCTTCCGTCAGGAGCCGCTGCCGTCCGACCATCCGTTCTGGAAGGCCGAGGGCATCGTCGTGCTGCCCCACATCGGCGGCCCGCACCCGCAACGTGACAGGTTCGTGGCGCGGCTGTTCGTGGAGAATCTCGAACGGTTCCTCGACGGTGCGCCGCTGAAGGAAGTCGTCGACCGCGCCGCGGGGTATTGATTCGCTGGGGGCGCGCCACTGGAGAGCTTGTAAATTTGTACCAGTGGTCGAGAGCTCCGACTTGTTCTCGGCCTCAAAGATCCCTCACTGCGTTCGGGATGACAGCTCTTCTTGAACTGGCGCATAGCGTCCAAACCAGAAAAATTGTCATCCCGAACGCACTAAATTGTCATCCCGAACGCAGTGAGGGATCTTTCTTCCTCGTCTAGACAACAGCGAGAACCGAAAAAATTCACCCCCTCCGGAGTGGCGCGCCCCCAGCGAAGGCCAAGCCCATCCAAACGAGACATGCTCTAGATCGGGCGACCGACCCTGCGCTCCTGAGGTGCCGTAGGTTCGGCTTGCATATGTTGTTATAACTCGTTATAACTTAACTATGAAAGTCGACATTCGCCCGATCGGCAACTCATTGGGTGTCATTCTTCCCAGGTCGATCCTCAAGTCTTGGGGCGTGGGCGAGGGCGACCAACTGGAAATAACCGACAAAGGTTTGCACCCCTCCAGAAAGGGCGG
>JAUXST010000685.1 GCA_030679805.1 Reyranella sp.
GGTGGTCTATGGCGGCATCGGCCGCGCGGCGCGTGACTGGCAGTGCTTCGACGGCATCGTGGCGGCGCTCCAAGCTCGAAGCCGACGAAACGTTGCTGGTCCAGTCGGGCAAGCCGGTCGGTGTGTTCCGGACCCACGCCGATGCGCCGCGCGTGCTGATCGCCAACTCCAACCTGGTGCCGCACTGGGCGACCTGGGAGCATTTCAACGAGCTCGACCGCAAGGGCCTGATGATGTTCGGCCAGATGACGGCGGGTTCGTGGATCTACATCGGCAGCCAGGGCATCGTGCAGGGCACCTACGAGACCTTCGTCGAGATGGGCCGCCAGCATTACGGCGGCAGCCTTGATGGACGCTGGATCCTGACCGCAGGCCTTGGCGGCATGGGCGGCGCGCAGCCCATGGCCGCGACCATGGCGGGCGCGTCGTGCCTCGCCATCGAGTGCCGTCCCAGCAGCATCGAATTTCGCCTGCGTACCGGCTATGTCGACGTGCAGGCCAAGGATCTCGATGACGCGCTCGCGATCATCGGTAAGGCGACGACGGAAAATAAGCCTGTTTCGGTGGCCTTGCTCGGCAATGCCGCCGACGTGCTGCCCGAGCTGCTGCGCCGCGGCATACGGCCGGACTGCGTCACCGACCAGACTTCTGCGCACGATCCGGTCAACGGCTACCTGCCCAAGGGCTGGACGCTGGCCGAGTGGGAAGCCAAGCGCAGCAGCGATCCTGCCGGCGTCACCAAGGCGGCCAAGCAGTCGATGGCGGGCCACGTGCGCGCCATGCTGGAATTCCACAAGATGGGCGTGCCCACCGTCGACTACGGCAACAACATCCGCCAGATGGCGCTGGAGGAGGGCGTGGCCGACGCCTTCAGCTATCCAGGTTTCGTGCCGGCCTACATCCGGCCGTTGTTCTGCCGCGGCGTCGGACCGTTCCGCTGGGCTGCCTTGTCCGGCGATCCCGAGGATATTTATCGGACCGACGCCAAGGTGAAGGAGCTGATGCCCGACAGCCCGCACCTGCACAGGTGGCTCGACATGGCGCGCGAGCGCATCAAATTCCAGGGACTGCCGGCGCGCATCTGCTGGGTGGGCCTGGGTGATCGCGATCGCCTGGGCCTCGCCTTCAACGAGATGGTAGCGAGCGGCGAGCTGAAAGCCCCGATCGTGATCGGCCGCGACCATCTCGATTCGGGCTCGGTCGCCAGTCCCAACCGTGAGACCGAAGCGATGCGCGACGGCTCCGACGCGGTGTCCGACTGGCCGATGCTGAATGCGCTGCTCAACTGCGCCTCGGGCGCCACCTGGGTGTCGCTGCATCACGGCGGCGGCGTCGGCATGGGCTTCTCGCAGCACGCCGGCATGGTGATTGTCTGCGACGGCACACAAGAGGCAGCCAGGCGCATCGAGCGCGTGTTGTGGAACGACCCGGCCACCGGCGTCATGCGCCATGCCGATGCGGGCTATGGCGACGCCATCGCCTGCGCTCGGGAGAACGGCCTCAACCTTCCAAGTCTTTGAGGGATCCGCATGACCTTCTCGCTCGTAGGCCGCTGCGCCAGGACCGGAATGCTGGGCGCGGTCGTGACGACCTCGGCGATTTCCGTCGGTGCGCGTTGCCAACATGCCCGCGCGAGCATCGGGGCGGTGTTGACTCAGCATCGCACGGACCCGCGGCTCGGGCCCCTCGCGCTCGATCTTCTGGCCAAAGGTCTTACGGCCGGCGAGGCGATGCAGGCCGTCGTGGCCGCCACGCCGCATCGCCATTGGCGCCAGCTGGCGCTGATCGATGCCGCGGGCCGCACATCCGTCTACTCCGGCACCAATGTCCGCGGCGAGAAGGGCGAGGCCGAGGGCAAGGACTGCGCCGCGATTGCCAATATCGTCCGCTCGGCCTCGCTTCCGGGCGCCATGGTGGCGGCCTTCGAGAAATCGCCCGAGCTGCCGCTGGCCCGCCGGCTCCTCGACGCGCTGGAGGCCGGCGAAGCGGCGGGCGGCGAGCGGCAGCCCGTCGTCTCGGCGGCGCTGCTTGTGGTCCACAGGGAGTCATTCCCCTACGTCGACTTGCGCGTCGACGATCATCCGAAGCCTATCGTGGAGCTTGGCCGCCTCTGGTCGATGTACGAGCCAGAGGCCGACGCCTACGTGGTGCGCGCCGTCGATCCAGAGCAGGCGATGCCACCGCCGGGCATGAAGATCGCCTAGCCCTAAAGCGCCTTGCGCATGTTGATCGAGGTCGGGTGGTCGAAGCCGGGATGGGCTTCGCGCGAGATCTCGCGATAGCCGAGCGACTGGAACAGGCGCTGGTTGGCGGGCAGGGCGATGCGCACGCCCAGCCGGACGCCGGGCAGGCCGCGGCGCCGAGCCTCGTCCTCGACGGCCGCGATCAGGCGCCTGGCGAGGCCGAGGCCACGTGCTTCAGGCTGGACGGCGAGGCGGCCGAAATAGAGGTCGCCTTCCAGCACTTCGGTCATCACACAACCTATCATCGTGCCATTCCGCTCCGCGACGATGGCGCTGGAGCCGTTGGCGAGCTGGTCGATGATGGCCTCTGGTGTCTCGCGGAAGGCGTTGGATTCGGGCACGAGCTTGCCGCGGTATTGGGTGAAGGCGGCGGCGATCGTGGCCGCGATGGCGGGCGCGTCGGCGGCCGATGCGATGCGCAGGACAAGAGTATCGCTCATGCGATATTTCTGGCGTAGCCTCGAGCCAAAGACGAGAGGAAACGCATGAAAGTCAAAGACAAGGTCTGCGTCGTCACCGGCGCGGCGGGTGGCATCGGCGAGGCGATTGCGCGGCGCTACGCCCAGGAAGGTGCCAAGGGCGTGGTCGTGGCCGACATGGACGCCGGCCGCCTCGACAAGGTCGCCAAGGACATCGGCGGCCTCGCGGTCGCCGGTGACATCGGCAAGGAGTCCGAGGTCAAGCGGCTGATCGCCGAGGCCGAAAAGAAGTACGGCCCAATCGACATTTTCTTCTCCAACGCCGGCATCGGCCGCGGCGGCCACGAGGACGCCACGGACAAGGACTGGGCCGACAGCTGGGCGATCCACGTGATGGCTCATGTCTATGCGGCACGTGCGCTGGTTCCCGGCATGCTGGCGCGCAAGTCGGGCTATCTGCTGAACACGGCGAGTGCGGCGGGTCTGCTCGCCTCGATGGGATCGGCACCTTATGGGGTCACCAAGCATGCCGGCGTGGCGCTGGCCGAGCACCTCTCCATCCAGTACGGCGACCGCGGCATCGCGGTCTCGGTGCTTTGCCCGCAGGCGGTCGACACCAATATGCTGCGCATGGCGGGCGCCACGGCGGCGTCGGTCGACGGCGTGCTCAACACCGACGCGGTGGCCCAGACCGTGATCGAGGCGATGGACGAGGAGCGGTTCCTGATCCTGACGCATCCCGAGGTGAAAGACTACATGGCGCGCAAGCTCGACCGCGACCGCTGGCTGCGCGGCATGCGCCGGCTGCGCGACAAGACCGGCGAGGGTCAGGGCAAGCGGGCATGACGCTGATGTCTTGCGGACCGCGGGCCTCCAGGCCCGCTTCATGAACATGAGCGGAGCTGGAACTCCGCGGCCCAAGAAATGATCGTCTACATCTCCACCTTGTTCGCCGGCATCGGCCTGTGGACCGCCGTCGGCGTCACCCTGGTCGCCGGCCTGATGCGCGGCTTCGCGGGCTTCGGCTCGGCCATGCTGATGGCGCCGATTTTCGCTATCCTGTTCGGCTCGGCCGACATGGTCGTGACCGTCGTTGCCATCGAGCTGGTGGTCTCGCTGCAACTCTTCCCACAAGTCCGGCGGCATGCCGACTGGAATATCCTGACGCCCATGAGCATTGCCGCCTGCGCCGCCATGCCGCTCGGCGTCTGGCTGCTGGCGAGCGTCGACAAGAACACCATCGTGACGGCGGTGTCGGCGGTGATCGTTGCCTTCGTCGTGCTGATGTGGACGGGCTGGAAGTATACCGGCCGGCGTTCCATCGCAGCCACGGTGACGGTCGGCGCCGTCTCGGGCGCGATGATGGCCACGACCAGCGTCGGCGGACCGCCGGTGCTGCTCTACCTGCTCTCGGGCAACGACCGGCCCGAGGTCAACCGGGCCAACATCGTCACCTATTATTTCCTGACGCAGTTCCTGCTGATCGTGATCGTCCTGGCGACCGGCGTCGCCGGCTGGGACGCGCTGGCCCGCGCCGTCGTGTTGTTCCCGGTCATGGTGCTGGGCGCCTGGGCTGGCGGCCGGCTGTTCCACGGCCTCGCCAGCGAGCGCCTCTACCGCAACGTGGCGCTCGCCATCCTGTTCGCCACCGGCACGTTCGGATTGCTGCGCAACTGGCTGCTGGGCTGATATCATCGGTTGGACGC
>JAUXST010000919.1 GCA_030679805.1 Reyranella sp.
CCGGAGATCTCGGTGGCGTCGAATGCGACGCCCAGCAGACGTCCGACGATCTGCCCCAGGATGGTGACGCCGATCATCATGAGGAAGAACGCCGATAGTCCGCCGCTCACGCGATAGAGGGTGTCCAGAGACCGCCGCATAAAAGCTCCGTGAGGGACGTACCGAAGGAGATCCGGGCCGCCCACCGCGGCCGGCCCGCTTCGCTCCGGCGTCAGTTCGTCTTTTGCGCCGCCATGTAGCGATCGAGGATGGCGACTGCCTCGGGGCTCGCCGTGGCCTTCCACTCGCCGGCCATCTGGATGCCGACCTTCTTCATCGCCTCGACGACGGACGACGGCGCTTCGCCGACCGTCATGCCGTTTTTCGCCAGCACGGCGGACTGGGCCTGGTCCGCCCCCTTGCTCAGTTCCCACGACCGTTTGGTGTAGGCGGCCGAAGCTTCCATCACCGCCTTCTGTACGTCCGCGGGCAGCGAGGCGAAAGCGCGCTTGTTGAAAGTGAGTGCGTTCTTGGAAAGGATAGCCCCGACATTGGTGAAGTACTTCGTGTTGTCCCACGCCTGGATGTCGACACCTGTCTGCGCGCTGGTGAACAGCGCCTCGATCAGGCCGGTCGAGAAGGCCTGGGGAATCTCCGCGAACGGCAGGATGGTCGCATTGAAGCCGAGGAGCGACGCCATGCGCTGGGTGGCCGTCGAATAGATGCGGATCTTCTTGCCCTTGAAGTCCTCGACGGTCTTGACCGGCGTCTTGGTGTAGAAGCCCTGGCTCGGCCAGACTTGGTAGCCCGCGATCACAATGCCGGCCTTGTCGAGCAATGCCTTGAAATAGGGATGCTGGGCTTCCATCAGCTTCCAGGCAGCGTCGTACGTCGAGGCGACGAACGGTACGCCGTCGAGAATGAACATCGGATCCTCGTTGCCGTAGACGCCGAGGCGGATCTCGCCGGCCTGGATCTGCCCGCGCTGGACCGCCCCCTTGATGCTGTCGAGCTTGATGAGGCTGTCGTTGGTGTGCAGCGTGATCTTGAGCTTGCCGCCGCTGCCCTTCTCGACGTCTTCCACCCATGTGCGCAGGTTCTGGGTCATGAAGTTCTTCTCGGGATAGCCGCTGGCCATGATCCATTGGGTCTGCGCGGCGGCGCCGGCCGCCAGTGCCATTGTCGCGCCGGCCGCCAGGATCGAGGTCTTGAGGGCCCTGGCTTTCGATATGTAGCTCATCTTCATAACTCCTCTGCGCAGCAGCCCTAGACAGGCCGGCCGCTCGTGTGCCGCAATGGCTGCAACAAACATGCCAGCAGGTCCCCGCTCAACCTCCGGCTGGCATGGGCCTTGCTCCGCCTTCGGCGTTCAGGAGGGCCGGTGGATGCCCAGCTTCGCCTTTCCCGTCATCGACCTTGCCCCATGGCATGCCGGTACCCATGCCGGCCGCCGCGCGGTCGCGGAGCATGTACGCACGGCCTGCGAGGCCACCGGCTTTTTCGCCGTGATCGGGCACCGGGTGCCCGCCGACACGATTGAAGCCATGCGATCGACCTCGCGCGCCTTCTTCGATCTGCCGCTGGCGAGGAAAATGGAGGTGGCGCGCCCCAGGCCCGAGCAAAATCGCGCCTATCACGCCGAGGGAACGGAGACGCTGGCACGCCTCGCCGGCAACGAGACCTTGCCCGACTACAAGGAGGTCTTCGCCATCGGCCCGCCCGATGTTCCCGACGGCGACCCCTGGTATCATAACCAACCGGGCGCCTATCCGAACTATGCCGCCAATCTCTGGCCGACGCACCCGCCCGGCTTCGAGGCAACCTGGCGTTCCTACTGGACGGCCATGGAGGATCTGCAGGACACGATCTGCCGCGTCTTTGCCCTGTCGCTCGACCTGCCGGAGAACTGGTTCGGCCGTCACCTCGCGCGTCACTGCAGCATGTTGCGCGCGCTCAACTATCCGGCGCAACGCATGCCGCCGGGTCCGGGCCAGCTGCGCGCCGGCGAGCATACTGACCTTGGCATGCTGACCATCCTCAAGAACGAGGCTGCCGACGGCGGGCTCCAGGTCCGCGATCTCGATGGAATCTGGCACGATGCCCCACCGGTCGAGGAGGGCTTCATCGTCAATATCGGCGACCTCTTGATGCGCTGGTCCAACGACCGCTTCCGCTCGACATTGCATCGCGTGGCCAATCCGCAGGTGGGCGGCGGCGCCAGACGCCTCTCGATCGCCTATTTCGTCGCCCCGGCATACGACTCGCTGATCGAATGCCTGCCGACGTGCGGGACGGCGGACCGGCCGTCGAAATATCCGCCGGTCACTGTCGCCGACTATCGCAACGCGCGGTTTGCGCGAACGGCGGCGCCGAGCCCGGCCGCAGCCTAGGAGCGGCGTGGCGGCGTAGCCTTCTATCTTCGGCGGTGTTAGCGTTGTCCCCAACAATGCGGGAGCAAACGCCATGGAACTGAGCACCCGGCAACTGGAGCAGTTCGATCGCGATGGCTTTCTGGTTTTTCCCGACCTGTTCTCGCGCCCTGAGATAGCGGTGCTCTGCCGCGAGGTGGCGCGTCTCAGCCAGATCGAGGGCGACGAGGTCGTGCGCGAGCACACCGGCGGCGTCCGCACCATCTTTCGTGTCCACGAGAACGACGGTCCGACCCGGTCGAAGCCCTTCCGGGCGCTGGTCCGCACGCCACGCCTACTCCAGCCGGTGCGCCAGGTGCTGAAGGACGATGCGGTCTACGTCTATCACACCAAGATCAACACCAAGCCCGCCATCGAGGGCACGGTATGGCAATGGCACCAGGATTACGGCTCGTGGATGCGCGACGGCTGCGCCAGGCCTGACATGGCAACCTTCAACGTGATGATGACCGACACCAGCGAGATGGGCGGTGCGCTCTATCTTATCCCGGGCAGCCACAAGCTCGGCCGCATCGAGCCGGTCTACGACGAATCGACCTCGTACAAGTTCTGGGCGATGCCCAAGCAGCGCATGATCGAGATCCTGAAGAGCTCGCCCGAGCCGGTGGCCGTCACCGGCCGCGCCGGCACCTGCGTGCTGTTCCACTGCAATGTGCTGCACGCCTCGGGCCACAATCTCTCGGCCGACGACCGCTGGCACATCTATGTCTCGTGCAATACCGTCGCCAACAAGCCGCGGCTGGGCGATAATCCGCGCCCGGACTGGGTGGTGTCGCGGAACTGGAACGCGTTGCCGATCGAGGATGACGAAGGCGTCCTGAAGGCAGCGTGAGCGGGCTGATCCTCCACCACTACGACTTCTCGAACTTCGCCGAGAAGGCGCGGATGATGCTGGCCTTCAAGGGTCTGGCGTGGCGTGGCGTGGAAATTCCGCCGATCGCGCCCAAGCCCAAGCTGACGCCGCTGACAGGAGGTTATCGCCGCACGCCGGTGCTGCAGGACGGCGCCGACATCTGG
>JAUXST010000923.1 GCA_030679805.1 Reyranella sp.
TGGCCATCAAGCTGGCGTCGGCCAATGCTTTTCGGCGAATGGGTTCGGACAACCCAAGTGGGTCACGCAAACCGGCCAATTCCGCCGCAGCTATGTTCAAAGTGGGATAATTTTTATTGAGCCATGTTTGAAGTATTCTAATTCGATACGTTGAGGGTATGCCGCCGGGCGAAAGCCATGCATCTAGCATCTTTGCGCTTTCAGGGCTGGCGCTAGTAGCCGCGCTAGGCGGGGAGAGAGGTGCATCGATGCTGAGACGGTAGTGCGCAAAGAGCGTCACTACCGCGATCGCTAGGAGAACGGCACCCGCAGTCAATAGTCGCTTGTTTGTGCTTCGGGCGGCGCCTGCCGCGGCGACGATCGGGTCGATGTTAGATTTTAGTTTCTCTACTACTGCTTTATTTTGCTTCGCTTGGTTGCCCAGTAGTCGGCCAAGAGCTTGCAACCTGCTTTCATCATCCGTGAAATTGGCAAGGATTTCGCGAATGTCTTTTGCATCGTAACCTTGGGCGATGACGGCGTCAGCGATGGACTTTTCTTTGCCTTCTTTGAACCACCACACAAATAACGCGATGACGAATGCGCCGAAGGACAGAACGGTGGCAATGCCGCCGGCAATTTTCAGCACTTCGACTAGTGGCATTATTGCTTTCCCCCAACAATGCTAAGCTTTTCTTACTTGGCCGCAACGGTAGCCGGCGCTGATGTTAGACGAGAAGTTCCGTTATGGCTAAGATAGCAAAAGGCGAGCGATATAAAACCCATCGAGGCCGCCGCGCTCGGGCCACATCGAGGGGAGCGTGCGAACGTCGCCGTCTTTCGTGAGGGCGCTCTCCAGTCCCGGCAGCTCGGCCGGCTGGACCGGCACGCGGCTGAGACGCGGCTCGCGCGACAGGAGCGCCTCGATCCGCGCCGGGCCTTCGTCCTCCTGCAGCGAGCACACGGCATAGACCAGCATCGCGCCGGGCTTCAGCTGCTCGACGGCGTGCAGCAGCAGGCGGTCCTGGGTGAGGGTGAGGCGGCCCACGTCCTCCTCGTCCTTCAGCCAGGCGATATCGGGATGGCGCCGGAGGGTGCCGGTGCCGGAGCAGGGGGCGTCGAGCAGGATGCCGTCGAACTTTTCCGCCGCCGTCCATTTGCTGGCGTCGGCGGTGATCAGTTCCGCGGCGAGGCCGGCGCGGGCGAGGTTTTCGCCGACGCGGATCATGCGGCGCGCCGAGATGTCGACGGCGGTGACGGCAGCGCCGGCGGCGCAGAGCTGCATCGTCTTGCCGCCGGGGGCATCGCAGAGATCGGCTACGCGCTTGCCGGCGATGTCGCCCAGCAGGCGCACGGGGAGCGTGGCGGCGGCGTCCTGCACCCACCATGCGCCCTCGGGGAAACCGGGCAGCTCGGCGATATGGCCGCCGCCGGTGCGCCGCAGCGTGCCGGTCGGCAGCACCTCGGCCTCGAGCTGGCCCGCCCAGAACTCGGTGTTGGCGCGCGGCGTAAGGTCGAGCGGCGCCTCGATCAGGTGGGCGGCGGCGATGGCGCGCGTGGTGTCCTCGCCGTAGGCCTCGGCCCAGCTCCGCCACAGCCATTGCGGCGTGTTGAGGCGGGCGGGGTCGCGGTCGCCCAGGATCGCCAGGCCTTCGCGGCTGATGCGGCGCAGGACGGCGTTGGCGAGACCTTTCAGATGCGGCAGGTGGGCGTCCTCGATCAGGCGCACCGAGGTGTCGACGGCGGCGTGCGGCGCGGTCCCCAGGAACAGGAGCTGGGCCGCACCCAGGCGCAGCACCTGGCGGCCGACCGCGTTCGCACCGTCCAGGGGCTTGGTGATCAGGCCCGACAGCACGCCCTCGATCTCGCCCAGGTGGCGCACGGTCGTGGCCAGCAGCAGCCGCACGAAGGCGCGGTCGCGCGGGTCGAGGCCGGCGAAGCCCGCGTGGCGCGCGAGGGCCTCGTCGAGCGGCTGGCCCTTGTCGAGACAGGAGACCAGGATTTCTAAGGCGGCCTGGCGGGAGGCGAGCGGTTGGAAGTCCATCGCGCGGCGCTATAGCCCCCGGCGCGGCCCTTGTCATCGCTTGTTCGGCGGCTAGTGTGCGGCGCGAAAGGATTTCCGCATGAAAAGAGTAGGCTCGTTCGTCGGCGACTGGTGGCGCCTGGTTAATCCGTACTTCCGGTCCGAGGAGTGGCCCTATGCCATTCCGCTGCTGCTGGGCGCGATCGCACTGACGCTGGGCGGCGTCTTCGTGGAAGTCCTTTTCAACGACTGGAGCCGGCGCTTCTACGACAGCCTGCAGAACAAGGACGAGGCGGTTTTCTGGCAGGAAATCCTCACCTTCTCCTGGCTCGCCGCGCTCTTCATCGCGGTCGCCGTCGCCCGGGCGATCGTGAGTCCCTATCTCCGCCTGCGCTGGCGGCGGTGGCTGACGCGCCGCTATCTCGCCCATTGGCTCGACGGCCGCGGCTACTACCGCATCGAGCTGCAGCGCACGGTCGACAACGCCGATCAGCGCATCGCCGAGGACCTGCGCTTTCTCGGCGAATACACCATGCAGCTGTTCCTCGGCCTTTTGAGCGCCGTGGCCACGCTGATCTCGTTCCTGTTCATCCTGTGGTCACTGTCGGGACCGCTGTCGCTGGCGGCCATCGGCCTCGACATCAACGTGCCCGGCTACATGGCGTGGGTCTGCCTGATCTATGCCATTGCCGGCACCTTCCTCGCCAACCTCGTCGGCCGCCGGCTGATCAACCTCAACTTCCTGAAGCAGCGCTATGAAGCCAACTTCCGCTTCGCGCTGGTGCGGGTGCGCGAGAATGCCGAGGGCATCGCGCTTTATCGCGGCGAGGAGCGCGAGGCCGAGGCGCTCAATGCGCGCTTCGCCGACGTCTTCAATAACGGCTGGCGCGTGCTGTTCACCCAAGTGCAGCTTGCCTTCTATCAGTCGGGCTACGCCCAGCTCGCGATCATCTTTCCCTATGTCGTGACGGCGCCGCGCTTCTTCGCTGGCGCCATCACGCTCGGTGTGATGACCCAGACCGCTTCGGCCTTCGGCCAGGTCCAGAGTGCACTCTCGTTCTTCATCGACAACTACACGGTCGTGGCCGAGTTGCGCGCCGTCATGGATCGTCTGCAAGGGCTGAAGGCGGCGACAGACCACAAGCCGGAGAGCGCCATCGAGGTGGCGCCCCAGGCCGGCCGCGGCGACGTCGGCGTCGAGGACCTGACGCTGGCGCTGCCCAACGGCCAGACGCTGCTCGCCAACACGACGCTCGCGTTGCCGCGTGGCCGGTCGACGCTGATCTCGGGAGCGAGCGGCTCGGGCAAGAGCACGCTGTTCCGCGCGCGGGCCGGCATCTGGCCGTTCGGGAGCGGGCACGTGCACGTGCCCGCCGGCGCGCGCGTCCTGTTCCTGCCGCAGAAACCCTACATCCCGATCGGCACGCTGCGCGACGCGGTGAAGTATCCCGATGAGCACTCGACGGCGAGCGACGGCGAGATCGTGGCGGCGCTGCAGGCAGCCCAACTCGGCCAGCTCGCCGGTCGCCTGGACGAGGAGGCGCACTGGACCAACATCCTGTCGGGGGGCGAGCAGCAGCGCGTGGCGATCGCCCGGGCGCTGGTCTTCAAGCCCGACTGGCTGTTCCTCGACGAGGCCACGGCGTCGCTCGACGACACGACGGAAGCGGCGGTCTATGGCGCGCTGAAGGAACGACTGCCGGACACGACGCTGGTGTCGATCGGCCACCGGCCGTCGCTCAGGAAGTGGCACGAGCGGCGGATCGAGCTGCAGCGCAAGCCGGGCGAGGTCGGGCGGCTGGTCGAGGCGCCCGCATCTGCCTAGCGTGGCCGCATGAGCAGGGTGCTGATCGTCGCCGGCCCCGCCGATGCGGACTTTGCCGAGGAGGTGCGCCGGACGACGCGCGGCCTCGACATCGAGATCGCGCAGTCGTTGCCGGTTGCCGAGCAGCGGGCGGTGCTGCTGGTGTGGAGCGCCGTTGCGCCCGCGACGGCCGCCGACATACCGACGTTGATCGACCTCTGGTCCCGGGGCCGCCTGGTCATCGCCCGCCGCGACGACACGGCCCTGCCGCTGGGGCTGGGTGACCTCGATACGTTGCCGGCCGGCGCGCCGGTGCGCGAGACGGCGTTCAAGCTGCTTCATGCGGCCCTTGCGCCGGGGGAGGGGGCAGCGGTGGCCGCGCCGCCGCCACCACCACCACCGCTGCCCGAGTCGCTGACGCCAGTATTCGAGGCCGCGCCCGCCGCGATGGCACCTTCGGCGCGACGCTGGCCGATGGCCGTGGCGGTCGCCGTGCTGGTGCTAGCCGCGGCAGGCGGCGCGGCGTTGTGGCTGCAGTAGGCATCGCAGCCCCCGGCAGAGAAATCCGCCGGTCCCGAAGAGGCCGCGATGCGCCGCGATGACGAACTGGCCTACATCCTGGCGCCGTTCCAGCGCCACGCGCTCGACGCCGTCTAGTAGCTCAGCAGCAGGAGCGCGATCATCGCCGCCACGGCCAGCGCGGTCATGGCGATCCAGGCGAACACCACGCCGGCGCTCTGGCCGCCCTGCCGCAGGACCAGCCATACGCTGAGGGCAAAGCCCAGCGCGGCACCGCCGATGCCGCCCACGGTCGCGCCGCCCATGGCGACCGCGCCCTCGAAGGTGCCGCCGAATTTGGTGAACAGGATGCCCAAGGCCACGGACAGGACGGCGGCCCCGACGAAGCCGCCAAGGATGCCGCCCAGCAGGGCGATGATGTATCGGATAAGCGCAGGCCCGCGTTGATGCGGTCGAGCGCCGACGGGCCGGGACAAAGGTCGGCGTCGCCCAGCATGTTGAGCGCCACGTCGACCGTGTTCAGGTGATGGTGCAGATCCTTCGGACTCGGGTCGACATAGAGCAGGCCGGTCACGACCTCGCCCGCCGCCATGCCTTCCTGGACCCGCTTCATTGCCGCTACCTTGTCCGAGGCGTCGTATTCCTCGCCCAGCTTGCGCAGGCGGAGGATGGAACCGTCGTGCTGTCGCACGGTGGTGAGCGTGCCCGGATCGTAGGAGGTGGTGATCTCCTCGCGGCTTTCGATGAAGTCGATGCGGTTCAGCGCCTCGTTGTGCTCGCGCACGTAGTCGTAGCTCTTGGTCGAGCCCGGGTGGTTGTTGAAGGCCACGCACGGGCTGATGACGTCGAGGAAGGCCGCACCCTTGTGCGCCATCGCCGCCTTGATCAGCGGCACGAGCTGGTGCTTGTCGCCCGAGAAGGAGCGGCCGACGAAGGTGGCGCCCATCAGGATGGCGAGCGAGACGAGGTCGATCGGCTCGTCCGAGTTGGCCACGCCCTTCTTGCTGATCGAGCCCTTGTCGGCGGTGGCCGAGAACTGGCCCTTGGTCAGGCCGTAGACGCCGTTGTTCATGACGATATAGGTCATGTTCACGCCGCGGCGCATGATGTGGGCGAATTGGCCGAGTCCGATCGAGGCCGAATCGCCGTCGCCCGACACGCCCATGTAGACCAGGTTCTTGTTGGCGAGGTTGGCGCCGGTCATCACCGACGGCATGCGACCGTGCACGGTGTTGAAGCCGTGGCTGGCGCCCAGGAAGTAGGTCGGCGCCTTCGACGAGCAGCCGATGCCGGAGAGCTTGGCGATCTGGTGCGGCAGGACGTCGAGTTCGTAGCTCGCCTGGATGATGGCGGCGCTGATCGAGTCGTGGCCGCAGCCGGCGCACAATGTCGAGACCGCGCCCTCGTAGTCGCGCCTGGTGTAGCCGGCCTTGTTCTTGACCAGCGAGGGATGATGCAGCCGGGGCTTGGCGATGTAGGTCATGACGCCGCCTTTTCGAAGGAGACAATTTTCAGCTGGCCGAGCTCCCTGGCGATGCCGGCCGAGATGAAGCGCGCCGTGATCGGCGTGCCGTCGTAGTGCAGCACGGGAACGAGCTTGCGCCCGTCGAGGACGAATTCGCTCATCAGCATGGTGCGGAGCTGGGCGTCGCGGTTCTGCTCGACGATGAAGATGCGGTCGTGCTCGTGGATGAAGTCCTCGACGCCCTGCGCGAACGGGAAGGCGCGGACGCGCAACGCATTGACGTGGTCACCGGCGGCCTCGAGCTGGTCGAGCGCCTCGGCCATCGCCGGGGTGGTCGAGCCGAAGTAGATCACGCCGTAGCGCGTCGGCTTGGGCGAGGAGTAGCGCACCGGCTGCGGCGCGATCTTGGCCGCCGTCACGAACTTCTTCTGCAGCCGTTCCATGTTGCGGACATAGACCGCGCCCTCCTCGGAGTAGCGCGCGTATTCGTCCTTGGTGGTGCCGCGGGTGAAATACGCGCCCTTGGTCGGGTGCGTGCCGGGATAGGTGCGGAACGGGATGCCGTCGCCGTCGACGTCGAGATAGCGGCCGAAGGTCTTGCCGGCGTCGAGGTCGGCCGCCGTCATCACCTTGCCGCGGTCGATGGCGCGCTGCTCGTCCCAGTGGAACGGCTTGCACAGGCGGTGGTTCATGCCGATGTCGAGATCGGTCATGACGAACACCGGCGTCTGCAGGCGGTCGGCGAGGTCGAGCGCGTCGGCGGTGAAGTCGAAGCACTCGCCGGGATCCTCGGGGAACAGCAGGACGTGCTTGGTGTCGCCGTTGGAAGCGTAGGCGCAGGACAGCAGGTCGGACTGCTGCGTGCGGGTCGGCATGCCGGTCGACGGCCCGCCGCGCTGCACGTTCACGATCACCGCCGGGACCTCGGCGAAGGAGGCGAGGCCGATGAATTCGGTCATCAGCGAGATGCCGGGCCCCGACGTCGAGGTGAAGGCGCGCGAGCCGTTCCAGGCGGCGCCGATCACGATGCCGATCGAGGCGAGTTCGTCCTCGGCCTGGACGATGGCGTACTTGGCCTTGCCGCTGTCCTTGTCGTGGCGGAGCTTCTTGCAGTGGGCCTGGAAGGCCTCGGCGAGCGAGGAGGACGGCGTGATGGGATACCAGGCGCACACCGTGGCGCCGCCGTAGACGGCACCGAGTGCGGCGGCGTTGTTGCCTTCGACGAAGATGCGGTCGCCGACATTGTCGGCGCGGCGCACTTTCAGCTTCACCGCAGCGGCATCGACGTGCTGCTTGACCCAGTCGCGGCCGAGGTTGAGCGCCTTGACGTTGGAATCGAGCAGCTTCTCCTTGCCCTTGAACTGCTCGCCGAACAGCCGCTTGATCTCGTTGTCGTCGATGTCGAGCAGCACCGAGAGAGCGCCGACATAGATGATGTTCTTGAACAATTGACGCTGGCGGGCGTCGGAGTAGGTGGCGTTGGTGATGGCCGTCAGCGGCACGCCGATGACGTTGATGTCCTCGCGAAACATCGAGGACGGCATCGGCTTGGTGCTGTCGTAGAAGAGATAGCCGCCGGGCGAGACTTCCTTCACGTCCTCGGCCCAGGTCTGCGGGTTCATCGCCACCATCATGTCGACGCCGCCGCCGCGCCGGCCGAGGTAGCCCTTCTCGGTGACCCGGACCTCGTACCAGGTCGGCAGGCCCTGGATGTTGGACGGGAAGATATTGCGCGGGCTGACGGGCACGCCCATGCGCAGGATCGAGCGGGCGAACAGCTCGTTGGCGGAAGCCGATCCGGAGCCGTTGACGTTCGCGAACTTGACGACGAAGTCGTTAACGGCGGCTATTGCTTGCGGCATGCGTGCTCCGCTTGGGTCATTTCCATGTAGTACTTGCGCATGTCCCAGGCGCCGGTCGGGCAGCGCTCGGCACAAAGTCCACAATGCAGGCAGACGTCCTCGTCCTTGGCCATGATGCGACCGGTCTTGAGATCGTTGCCGATGTAGAGGTCCTGGGTCGGGTTCATCGCCGGCGCCATGAGGCGGGTACGCAGATCCTTCTCCTCACCGTTGTCGGTGAAGGATATGCAATCCATCGGGCAGATGTCGACACAGGCGTCGCACTCGATGCAGAGTTGGCCGGTGAAGACGGTCTGTACGTCGCAGTTCAGGCAGCGCTGCGCCTCCTTGAAGGCGAGCTGCGGATCGAAGCCCAGCTCGACCTCGGCCATGATGTCCTTCAGCGCTTCCTTCTTCGGGCGGTGCGGTACCTTCAGGCGGTGGTCGATGGTCGGTGCGTTGTCGTAGCTCCACTCGTGGATGCCCATCTTCTGGCTGGCAACATTGACGCCGGGTGCCGGCCGCTCCTCGGGGTTCTCGCCGATCAGCATCTTGTGGATGGAGATGGCACCGTCGTGCCCGTGCGCGGCGGCCCAGATGATGTTCTTGGGGCCGAAGGCGGCGTCGCCGCCGAAGAAGACCTTGGGATGGGTGCTGCCGAATGTCTTTTCGTTGAGCTTGGGCAGGCCCCACTTGTCGAACTCGATGCCGGCGTCCTTCTCGATCCACGGGAAGGAGTTCTCCTGGCCGATCGCGACCAGCACGTCGTCGCATTCGTGATGTTCGTCGGGCTCGCCCGACGGCACCAGCGAGCGGCGACCCTTGGCGTCGTACTCGGCCTTCACCTTTTCAAAAAGCACGCCCGTGATCTTGCCGTTCTTGTGCGTGACTTCCTTGGGAACGAGCATGTTCAGGATGGGGATGTCCTCGCCCATTGCGTCTTCCTTTTCCCAGGGCGACGCCTTCATTTCCTCGAAGCCCGAGCGGACGATCACCTTCACGTCGTCGCCGCCGAGGCGGCGCGCGGTGCGGCAGCAGTCCATCGCAGTGTTGCCGCCGCCCAGCACGATCACGCGCGAGCCCACCTTGTCGATGTGGCCGAACGAAACCGACGACAGCCAGTCAAGGCCGATATGGATATTGGCGGCGGCTTCCTTGCGGCCGGGCACGTCGAGGTCGCGGCCGCGTGGCGCGCCGGAGCCCACGAACACCGCATCGTAGCCCTCGGCCAGGATGGCCTTCATCGAATCGACGCGCTGGTGGCGGAACTCGATGTTGCCGATACCGGTGATGTAGCCCACTTCCTCGTCGATCACCGACTCGGGCAGGCGGAAGTGCGGGATTTGCGTCCGGATGAAGCCGCCGAGCTTGGGATCCTGATCGTAGATCACGATCTCGTAGCCCAGCACCGCCAGGTCGCGCGCCACGGTGAGCGAGGCGGGCCCGCCACCGATGCAGGCGATGCGCTTGCCGTTCTTCTCCGGCGCCTTCGGCATCTTGGCGTCGATGTCGTCGTCGTCCTTGTAATCCGCGGCGACGCGCTTCAGCCGGCAGATCGCCACCGGCTCCTTCTTCCCTTTGACGAGGTTCTCGTCCTCGACTCGGCTGCGGCGGCAGGCCGGCTCGCACGGGCGGTCGCAGGTCCGGCCGAGGATTCCCGGGAAGACGTTGGACTTCCAATTGATCATGTAGGCGTCGGAGTAGCGCCCGTGTGCGATCAGCCGGATGTATTCCGGGACGGGCGTATGGGCGGGGCAGGCCCACTGGCAGTCTACTACCTTGTGGAAATAGTCCGGGTTCGCGATGTCGGTCGGCTTCAACGAAAACTCCAAGCGGCGGCGGAGCAGCCGATCTGGGGTAAATGACGGTTTAGAGTACCGCAAATAGGTCGCGCATTGGGGATATTTGCGGTCATCACGTCAAGGCTTCTGTGCGCTAACAGGTTGCGAAATCATCGAAATCCCCATCGGCGCAAGGGCTTTTGGGCCGCCCTGCGGTCGGTGCCGGTAGTGGCTGGGCGAGGCACCCGAGGCACGGCGGAACATCGCGCTGAAGGCGCTCACGCTGTCGTAGCCGAGATCGAGCGCCACCTGGGTGACCGGAGCGCCGCCACCCAGGCGACCCATGGCTTCGAGTACGCGCGCCTGCTGGCGCCAGGCGCCGAAACTGAGGCCGGTTTCGTTCTGGAAGTGGCGGGCAAGCGTGCGGGCGCTGGCGCCGATGGAGCGGGCCCAGCCGGCCAGCGTGCGTTGATCGCCCGGCGCGGCCAGCAGCTGCTCGCAAAGGCCGCGCAATCTTGTGTCGCTGGGCATCGGCAGCCTGAGCGGCAAGGATTGCAGCCCCTGCAGTTCGGCCAGGATCAGCGCCACAACATGGCCGGCGGGGCCGCTTTCGTCGTAGCGCATCGGCAATTCCGTGGCCCGCACGATCAATTCGCGCAGCAGCGGTGATACCGGCAAGACGCTGCAGGCACCGGGCATGAATTGGGTGGCGTCCTCGCGCAAGTAGAGGGTGCGCATAGAAACGTCGCTCGACATCACGATGCCGTGGCGGACACCTGAAGGCATCCACACCGCCCGCTGCGGCGGAACCATCCACATGACGTCGCTGGTGGCGACCCGCATCGTGCCGAACGTCGCATAGATAAGCTGCGCCCGCTCATGGCTGTGTGGGGCGATCTCGAAGCCGTCGGGAAAGTCCTTGGGCATGGCCGCTACCGCCCGCGGCACATGCTGGTAGTCGGCCGGATTGGTCGACCGTTCGCTGGGGGACCGCTCGGAGGAGGACTGTTCAGCGGCTAAGGGTGCCACTTGTCTCTTTCTCGACATAAGTTGGCACTCTAGCGCAAGACAGCCAGAGACACCACGCCTAGTCTGGGGGACGGAGGAAAAAGACAACATGAACCACAGCAGCCCCAGCGCCATCCTGCTCAATATCGGCCATGCCATGGATCACTGGATCCTCGTGGTGTTCGCCTACAGCTGGGGTGTGATCGCGGGCGTCTGGGGTGTCGAATGGACGGAACTGACGCCGTTCAACTACGGCGCACTTTTCATGTTCGGCGCCGGCTCGATCGTGAGCGGCCGCCTGGGCGACCACTGGGGTCGCTGGATCATGATGGTGATCTTCTTTGTCGGCATGGGCATCTCCGCACTGGTGATCGCGCTCTGCAGCAACAAGTGGCAGATCGGCGCGGCGCTCACCCTGATGGGCGCCTTCGCCTCGATCTACCATCCGGTCGGCATTCCGATGCTGGTGCAGAAGGCCAAGAACCCGGGCTTCACGATCGGCGTGAACGGTCTGGCCGGGAACATGGGCATCGCCATCGCCGCCGGCCTCTCCGTTTATATCGCGCAGCGCTTCGGCTGGCAGACGGCGTTCGTCATCCCGGGCGTGATCTGCCTGGTCTGCGCCGTGGCCTTCGTGGTGCTGGTGCCGCGCGAGGAAGAGGCGCCGGCCAAGCGCAAGGCCACGATGCTCGACCTGCCGCCGTCGGTGATGGCGCGCGTGTTCGCGATCATGACCTTCACCGCCGTCACCGGCAGCATCATCTTCAACTTCACGACCAATGGAAACGGCGAGCTGCTGACCATCCGCGCCAAGAGCATTGCCCAGGATCCGACGATGCTGGCGGTGATGCTGTTCGTCATCTTCTCACTGGCTTCGCTGGCGCAGCTCGTCGTCGGCAAGCTGATCGACCGCTATCCGATCAAGAACATCTACCTGCCGATGGTGCTGCTGCAGGTCCCGCTGTTCCTGATCGCCTCGCAGGCCGAGGGCTGGGCGCTGTTCCTGACGGCCGTCGGCTTCATGCTGCTGGTGTTCGGCGCCATTCCCTTCACCGACGCCATGATCGTGCGCTACATCGACGACCGTATGCGCAGCCGCGTGACCGGTGTGCGGCTGGCCATCGGCTTTGGCGTCAGTTCCTTCGTGGTGGCGCTCCTCGGGCCTGCCGTAAAGGACGCGGGCTTCCCGGTGCTGCTGATGGTGCTGGCGGGCGTGGCGTTTTGCTCGTTCCTCGCCTTGTCGTTCCTGCCCAGCGAGCAGGACGTGCACAAGGCCTCGTCACTCAAGCCCGCAGAGTAGAACGTCGCCGGCTGCCGCGCATTGCGCGGTCGGCGGCGGCTTGCGATCCTCCCGCCGGGAACAGGGTAGGGAGGCTACAATGATCAAGCGACGCAGCGTGCTGGCGGCAACCGCCGGCTGGACCATCGTCGGTGCTTCCGCCGTCAGGGCGCAGGCCTGGCCCGCCCAGCCGATCAAGATCGTCGTTCCCTACGGCCCAGGCGGCGCCACCGACACGGCGGGCCGTCTGCTCGCCGAGAAGATGACGCCGCTGGTCGGCCAGCAGGTCATCGTCGAGAACAAGGGCGGCGGCAACACCATCATCGGCATGGAGCTGGTCGCCAAGTCCAAGCCCGACGGCTACACGCTGCTGCTCGGCACGACGACGCTGGCGACCAACGCCGCGCTCGGCCTGAAGCAGCCCTACGATCCGTTGAAGGAGTTCCAGCCGATCTCGACCTTGGCGGACATCCCCGACTTCATTGCCATCAACAAGGATCTGCCGGTCAAGGACTACAAGGCCTATGCCGACTGGGTGAACAGCCAGCCGCAGAAGGTGCGTTACGCCACCTCGGGGCTGGGCAACCAGCCACACCTGTGGGCCGAGCTCTTCAGGGCACGCAACAAGCTCAACCTCGAGAACATCGCCTACAAGAATGCCGCCGACGCGCTGCGCGACGTCATGGGTGGCCATGTGCCGATCGTCATCGACGTCGTCATGCCGGCCGGCGTCCTTGCCGCGCAGGGCAAGCTCACCGGCCTCGCCGTGTCGTCGGAGAAGCGCTCGCCGGTCGCACCCAATGTGCCGACGGTGGTCGAGCTCGGCATGCCCGACATGGTGAGCGCGGTGTTTTTCGGCGTGGTCGCGCCGGCCGGCATCCCGCGGCCCGTGCTCGACAGGCTGAACACGCTCGTCCGCCAGATCATCAAGGAGCCCGAGGTCGAGAAGAAGTTCGCCGACCTCGGCTACGTCACCACCGGCTCGACGCCCGAGGCCTATCTCGAGAAGCTGAAGTTCGAGACGGCGCGCTGGACCAAGGTGGTCAAGGACAACAACATCAAGATCGAAGGTTGACGACTCTCTGCCGGGAGCGCGCCACTCCAGTGGCGCTCATGTCTTTCGGATCGCGGACGTCATCAACGCCTAACTGGTAAGATTGTGAGCGCCACTGGAGTGGCGTGCTCCCAGCGAAGAAAGAGAAGAAAATGGCCATAGCGTCCGCCGTTCCGGTTCCCGCGTCGCACCTCGACGCCGCGCGCGACGCCGAACCCGCGACCAAAGCCGCGAACGCCGCCATGGCGGCGCCTCTGCCGTTTTCCGACGTCGGCGATTTCGCGGCGGCGAAGAAGGGTCTGATCGCGCCGGTGCCTGACGGCATGGTGCGCACGGCCAGCGGCACGGTACTGTGGAATCTCGGCGAATATGCCTTCATCGATGGCGAGTTGGCGCCCAACACGGTGAACCCGAGCCTGTGGCGCATGGCCCGGCTCAACATGGCCAACGGCCTGTTCATGGTCACCGACCGCCTCTATCAGCTGCGCGGCTTCGACATCGCCAACATGACGGTGATCGAGGGCGACAGCGGGCTGATCCTGATCGATCCGCTGACGACGGCCGAAGTTTCCCGAGCGGCACTGGAACATTACTTCACCCACCGGCCGAAGCGGCCCGTGGTGGCCGTGATCTACACTCACAGCCATATCGACCACTACGGCGGCGTGCGCGGCGTGATCGACGAGGCCGACGTCAAGGCAGGCAAGGTGACGGTGATCGCGCCGGCCGGCTTCATGGAAGCGGTGTCGGGCGAGAACGTGCTGGCCGGCCTGCCGATGATGCGCCGCGCGCAATTCCAGTTCGGTTCCATGCTGCCACGCGGGCCGCGCGGCCAGGTCGATGCCGGCCTCGGCAAAGGCGTGGCGCGCGGCACGCCGGGCCTGATCGCGCCGGCGCGGACGATCGTCCAGCCGGTCGAGGAGCACACGATCGACGGCGTCAGGATCGTGTTTCAGTTGGCGCCGGAGACCGAGGCACCGGCCGAGATGCACATGTTTTATCCCGAGTTCGGCGTGCTCAACATGGCGGAGAATGCCTGCCCGCTGCTGCACAATTTCATCCCGCTGCGCGGCGCGGTGGCGCGCGATCCGCGCATCTGGGCGAAGTACATCGGCGATGCCATCGCGATGTATGCGCCGCACACCGAGATCCTGATCGGCCAGCACCACTGGCCGGTGTGGGGCAGGGCGGCGATCGTCGACTATCTCGAAGCCCAGCGTGACCTCTACAAGCACATCCACGACCAGACCTTGCGCTACATGAACAAGGGCTGGCGGCCGGCCGAGATCGCCGAGGCGATTGACCTGCCCCCCGGCCTCGCCGAACGCTGGCCGGCGCGCGGCTACTACGGCACGGTCAATCACAACGTGAAGGCGGTCTATCAACGCTATCTCAGCTGGTACGATGGCAATCCGTGCAATCTTCATCCGTTACCGCCGGCGCCGGCGGCGAGGAAGTTCGTCGAGTACATGGGCGGCACGGCGGCGGTGATCGCCCGGGCGCGCGCCGATTTCGCCAAGGGAGAGTACCGCTGGGTGGCGCAGGTGATGAAGGAGGCCGTCTACGCCGAGCCCGCCAACAAGGAGGCGCGCGACCTCTGTGCCGATGCGCTGGAGCAGATGGGCTATCAGGCCGAGTCGGCCACCTGGCGCAACGCCTTCCTCTATGGCGCGCAGGAGTTGCGCCACGGCGTTTTCCAGATCCCGGCGCGCGTGACCATGAGCGCCGACACGCTGGGCGGGCTCGCCACCGACGTGTTCTTCGACATGATGGCGGTCCGGCTCGACCCCGCGAAGGCGGCCGGGCAGTCGATGGTGCTGAACTGGCATTTCACCGACCGCGCCGAGAAGCTGGCGCTGACGCTCAAGCACTGCACGCTGACGCACCGCATGGGCGAATGGCCGGCTGAGGCCGCCGCCTCGATCACGACCAGCCGCGCCACGCTCGACGCCATCGTGCTGCGCAAGACCACCGCGCCCGAGGCGATGGCGTCGGGGGCGCTCCGGATCGACGGCGATCCCTCGCGGTTTGCCGCTTTGTTCAGCATGCTCGACCAGCCCTCTGGCTTCATGTTCGACGTTCTGACGCCGGGCGAGGGACGGGCCTAGCTCCCGGGGAGGGGCGCTTGACATCGGACGGCCCGACCTCTGTGATGCACGACAAGAAACGCGCAACAGCGCGCCGTATAATGGGAGGAAGAAACATGACGATGCATATCGGGCGTCGCCTGCTGGGCGGCGTGGTCGCTGCGGCGACGGCACTGGGCTTTGCGGGCGTCGCCCAGGCCCAGGACAAGAAAATCAAGATCGGCGTGATCTACGACCTGACCGGCCCGCTGGCCGGCGGCGGCTCGGAGCTGCAGTACATCGGCGCCAAGATCATGATCGACAGTTTCATCAAGGCGGGCGGAGTCGAGGGCTACAAGATCGAGGCGGTCTACGCCGACGCCCAGAGCAAGCCCGACGTCGCCATCAACGAGGCCGTCCGCCTCGTCGAGCAGGAAAAGGTCGACATGCTGCTCGGCTTCTACTCCTCGGCGCAGTGCGTGCCGGTGGCGGGCCGCGTCGAGCAGCTCAAGAAGTTCATGTGGATCACGACCTGCATTTCCTCGGCCGTGCTCGACGGCAAGAACTACAAGTACGTCTTCCGCCCGCAGGCCAGCGGCGATCAGTTCGGCCTGATGACGATGGACTTCATCAACCAGAATGTCGCCAAGTTCGGCAAGACGGCCAAGGACCTGCGCGTCGCCATCATCCACGAGGACGGTGCCTACGGCGTCGACGTCGCCAAGGGCAACGAGGCCGGCGCCAAGAAGGCGGGCTTCAACATCGTGCTGAAGGAAGGCTATTCAGCCACAGCGCCCGACCTGTCGGCGCTGGTGACCAAGCTCAAGCGAGCGCGGCCGGACGTCATCTTCCACACCGGCTACAACCCGGACATCACGCTGCTGCTGCGCCAGGCGCGTGAGCAGGGCCTGAAATTCGGCGCCCTGGTCGGCCACGGCGCCGGCTACGGCGTCTACGAGAAGCTGAAGGAAGGCCTCGGCACCGACGTCAATTACTTCTTCAACACCGACCCGATCTCGATCTGGCTCACCAACGCCAAGACGCTCGATGCCAAGCTGCCGCCGGTGATCAAGATGATCGGCGAGGAGTTCGACAAGGTGAAGCCGGGCGTCGCCATCCGTTCGGCGCATGTCGGCATGGCCGCCTCCAACACCTACCTGTTCTTCACCGCAGTGCTGCCGGTCGCTATCAAGAAGTACGGTGGCGTCGATCCCGAAGCGTTGCGCAAGGCGGCCCTCGACCTCGATATCAAGGAGGGCGGCACGATGCTGGGCTTCGGCGTCAAGTTCCCGGCCGAAGGTGCGCAGATGGCGGGCCAGAACGAGCGCTCGTTCCCGGTCGTCATCCAGTATATCGACGACAAGTCATACGTGGTGTGGCCGAAGAGCCAGGCGATGCGCGAAGCCGTGCTGCCGCTGCCGAAGGGTACGACCTACAGCAACCAATAGGCCGGGTGTCGGGTAGCGTGGAGTAGCGGCTGTGCTGGTGGTGAATGGGCTGGTGAAGCGCTTCGGCGGCTTCACCGCCGTGAACAACGTGTCGTTCGAGGTCGCTGAGGGCGAGATTCTCGGCCTGATCGGCCCGAACGGATCGGGCAAGAGCACGATCTTCAACATGCTGTCGGGCACGTTCCCGCCTTCAGCGGGCTCGATCCTGTTCGACGGTGGCGAGATCGCGGGCCTGCCGCCGCACAAGATTATCAACCGCGGCATCGGCCGTACCTTCCAGATCCCGCGTCCGTTTCGCCGGCTCTCGATCTTCGAGAACGTGGCGCTGGCGGGCTACTACGGCCAAGGCAGCCATAGTCTCGCCAAGGCCAACGACTCGGCCGAGAAGGCACTCGCCATGGTGGGCCTGCCGACCGACCGGCGCGCGAGCGTCGATGGCCTGGGCGCCGCCGGCCTGAAGAAGCTCGAGCTCGCCAAGGCGATCGCGACAGGGCCGAAGCTGCTGCTGGCCGACGAGAGTCTGGGCGGCCTCGACGAAGCCGAGATGGACCAGGCGGCCGACATGCTGCGCAAGATCCGCGACGAACTCGGCATCACCATCATCTGGGTCGAACACATCATGGGCGTGCTGATGCGCGTGGTCGACCGCGTCATGGTGCTTGATCACGGTGAGAAGATTTCCGAGGGCCTGCCGAGCGCGGTGTCGAGCGACCCGCGCGTCGTCGAAGTCTATCTCGGCACCGACGCCCATATGACCCAAGCCGCCGCGGCGGAAGCGCGTCGCTGAGCGGCCCATGAGCGACACGGCGCACATGCTCGAACTCAAATCCATCGACGCGGGCTACGGCGCCTTCCAGGCCCTGTTCGGCGTCAACCTCCACGTGAAGGCCGGCGAAGCAGTGGGCGTGATCGGCCCCAACGGAGCCTGCAAGACGACGCTGATGCGGGTGATCTCCGGCCTGATCCGGCCGACCAAGGGATCGATCGCGATGGAGGGCACGGACGTGCTCACGACGCCGCCGCATCGCATCGTCGGCCTCGGCATCGCCCACGTGCCGGAAAACCGCCGTCTCTTCCCGCGGCTCACGGTCGAGGACAATCTCAAGATGGGCGCCTTCATGCCCGAGGCGCGCGCCAAGTATGCCGAGCGGCTGGAGGTAGTGTTCGACCTCTTCCCGCGCATGAAGGAGCGCCGCGCCCAGCTCGCGGGCACCATGTCGGGCGGCGAGCAGCAGATGTGCGCCATCGGCCGCGCGCTGATGTCCGATCCCAAGCTGCTGCTGCTCGACGAGCCGTCGGCCGGCCTGGCGCCCGTGGTGGTCCAGCAGGTCTTCGAGCTGGTGAAGCGCATCCGCGCCGGCGGGCTCACGGTGCTGATCGTTGAGCAGAACGTCCAGCAGGTGCTGCGCGTCGTCGACCGCGCCTACCTGCTCGAGGCCGGCACCATCCGCGCGTCGGGCAGTTCGGCCGAGATGCTGGCGAACGACACGATTAAACAGGCCTATCTCGGTGTTTAGAGGCTCGGGGGAGCGCGCCACTCCAGTGGCGCCAATAAGCTGCAGCGTCGCGAAGAATGCGCCAGTGGAGTGGCGCGCTCCAATGAGGGTGTGATGCAGTCATTCCTCGAAATTTTCGACATCTACCTGCTGGAAGCCATGGTCAACGGCATCCTGCTCGGCGGCGTGCTGGCGCTGCTGGCGCTCGGCCTCAACCTGATCTTCGGCGTCATTGACGTCACCTGGATCTGCTACGCCGAGCTGGTGATGATCGGCATGTACGGCATGTACTACCTCGTGCAGTACTACGGCCTGCCATATTACGCGGCCGCGCCGCTCACGATCCTGCTGGTGGCGGTGCTGGGCGCGCTGCTGCATTACTTGGTGATCGCGCCGCTCCTGGGCGCGGCGCCGATCAACCAGCTTCTGGCGACCGGCGGCGTGCTGTTTGTCCTGCAGAGCTTTGCCACGGTGGCCTTCGGCATCGACTTCCGCAATCTCGGCATCCGCCTGCCGGTACTGCAGTTCGCCGAGATGCATTTCAGCTACTCGCGGCTGCTGTCGTTCCTCGCCGCCCTGGTCGGCATGGTGGTGATCTATCTCTTCATGACGCGGACCTACACCGGCACCGCCATCCGCGCGATCGCCCAGGACCGCCAGATCATGGCGCTGATGGGCGTCGACACCAAGCGCATCTACCTCGTCACCTCGGCACTGGGGGGCGCGTTGGCCGGGCTCGCCGCCTGCCTGCTGGTGCTGCAGTACGACGTCCATCCCTTCGTCGGCCTTTCCTTCGGGCCGATCACCTTCCTGATCTGCGTGCTGGGCGGGCTGGGCAACTTCGTCGGCGGTTTCGTGGCGGCGTTCCTGTTCGCCGAAATCATCTCGCTGGGCGGCCTGTTCTCCGACCTCGAGTGGGGCTACGTGCTGGCCTTCGCCTTCTTCATCGTCATGATGTTCATCCGGCCCGGCGGGCTGCTGGCGAGGCGCCAGTGAAGTCGCCAGTGGCGTCACCCGTGAGTTTCCGCCAGATCGTTCCCTGGGTCGTCGGCGTGGCGCTGATCGCGCTGCCGTTCGTCTATCGCGATCCCTATCACCTGCACATCCTCGTCCTGATCCTGATCTGGTCGTTCGCCTACACCTCGTGGTCGATGATGGGGCGGTTCGGCCTGGTGTCGCTGGGCCACGGCGGCTTCATGGGCGTCGGCGCCTACGTGACCGCGTTGTTGTGGAACCATCTCGGCCTGTCGCCGTGGATCGGCATCCCGATCGCTCTGGTCTGCGCCGGGGCGCTGGCGCTGATCGTCGCCTATCCCTGCTTCCGCTTCCGCATCACCGGGCATTATTTCGCGCTCGTCACGCTGGCGCTCTCGGGCATCGTGCTGCAGATCATCACGGCGACGCGCGACTACACCGGCGGCTCGCTCGGCTACACGCCCGACCGCACCAAGGGTAGCCATCTGGTGGCGCTGCAGTTCGACGACAAGACGACCTGGTACCTGATCGCTTTAGGCGTCTGGGGCGTGGGACTCCTGATCTGGCGCTGGGTCGACCGCAGCATGGATCGCTATGCGCTGGAGGCGATCTCGGAGGACGAGGATGCCGCCGCCGCGGCCGGCGTCAACGTCACCTTCGAGAAGCTCAAGATCACGGTGATCAGCGCGCTCATGACCGCGCTCGCCGGCGCGCTCTACTGCCAGTACCAGATGTTCATTTCGCCTGACACGGTGAGCGGAATCGCGGTGTCGCTGCAGATGGTGTTCGCCGTCGTGGTCGGCGGCATTTATGTGGCGCTGGGCCCCACCGTCGGCGCCATCATCACCATCATGCTGGCGGAGGGGCTGCGCATCGGCTTCGGCACCAAGGCGGTGGGCTGGGACAACCTGGTCTACGGCGTCCTGCTGGTGGTGTTCATCATCTTTCTCCCCAAGGGCATCCTTGGCAGCTTGCTGGAGCGCATAAAGCCGTCTAGCAAGCGATAGATGGAAGAGTTCGATTTTGTCGTCGTCGGGGCAGGCTCCTCGGGGGGCCCCATTGTCGACCGGCTGACGGCGGCGGGGCGCTATCGCGTCCTCCTGCTCGAGGCGGGTCCGGACGACACCAACCGCTGGCTTTCCATTCCGCTCGGCTTCGCCAGGACCTTCCTCGACCCCGAGGTGAACTGGGAATTCGTCACCGAGCCGGAAGCCCGGCTCGACGGGCGCCGGGTCTATTGGCCGTGCGGCAAGGTCATCGGCGGCACAAGCGCTATCAACGGCATGGTCTACATCAGGGGGTTGCCATCCGACTACGATGCCTGGCGGCAGATGGGCAACGAGGGCTGGTCGTTCGACGACTGCCTGCCCTACTTCAAGCGCCTCGAAGCCTATCCCGGCGGGGAATCTGACCTCCACGGCGGCGACGGCCCGGTCAAGATCACCCAGGGCGAGTACCACGGCGAATTGAGCGCCTCCTTCCTGGCGGCCTGTGCCGAGGTCGGGCTGCCGCCGATCGCCGACTTCAACAGCGTCGCACACGAGGGCGCGGGCCTCTATCACGCGACCGTGAGCAATGGCCGCCGTGTGTCGACCGGCCAAGCCTATGTCGGGCCGGCGCGTCGCCGCGCCAACTGCCGTGTCGAGACCGGCGCGCTGGTCGAGCGTATCGACCTCGCGGACGGACGCGCGACCGGCGTCACCTACCGCAAGGACGGCCAGAGCGTCAGCGTGCGGGCGCGATGCGACGTGGTGGTTTGCGCCGGCGCCGTCGGTTCGCCGCAGCTGCTGCAGCTTTCAGGCATCGGTCCGGCAGCGCTTCTGGGTGGCCTCGGCATTCCGGTCGCCCGCGATCTGCCGGGCGTCGGCGAGAACCTGCAGGATCACTGGGGCGTGCGCTCGACCTACAAGACGTGGTGGCGTGTCACGGTGAACGACGACATCAATCTGTTGCACCGGCGGCTGAGCGCCATCGTCGAGTATGCGCTGCTGCGCACCGGGCCGCTGACGGCCAATCCCGCCTTCGTCGGCGCCTTCGTGCGGGCGCTGCCGCAATCGAACAGCCCCGAAGCCCAGTTTCAATTCTTCCCGTGGTCGACCGATCGCAACGACCGCGGGCTGCATCTGGTTTCGGGCTTCACGATCCTCGCCAACCAGTCGCGGCCGGAAAGCCGCGGGCATATCCGCATCACGTCGGCCGATCCCGCTGCCCGGCCGGCGATCGTCGCCAACTATCTGTCGACCGATCACGACCGCGCGGTGACGGTGGCGGCCATCAAGTTCGCGCGCCTGCTGGCGCGCACGACGACGCTCAGCCGGATCGTCACTGAGGAACTCCTGCCCGGCGTCGAGGCCGGCAACGACCGGGATTTCCTCGCCCATGCCCGCAAGGAGGGCCAGTCGGCCTGCCACCCGGTCGGCACCTGCCGCATGGGAAGCGACCCTGCTGCCGTGGTCGATGCCCGGCTTCGCGTCCATGGCATCGCGGGCCTGCGCGTCGCCGACGCCTCGATCATGCCGACCCTCGTGTCCGGCAACACCAACGCCGCCTGCATGATGATCGGCGAGAAGGCCGCCGACCTGATCCTGGCCGACGCGCGTTAGGGACTGCGCTCCAGGGCAAAGATCTCGAGCGGGGCGTGGCGGCCGCGGATGGCGAGCGTGGGCAGCGGCTCGGTGCGAAGGTCGGGCGGCAACACCACCGACTTGAGCAGGTCGGCGGTGACGAGAACGTCGCGGCCC
>JAUXST010000925.1 GCA_030679805.1 Reyranella sp.
TGGCCGCCGCGATCGATCTTCCCTCTGCCTCGGACGATATGGACGTCCTGCTCGCCGGGACGGATCCCGGCCAATGGCACCCGCAAGCGCGCCGGGAGGTTTTCGTCGGCTATCTCGGGTTCCCATTCTGGGACGTTCTGACATTCCCCGTCATGGCTGGACGTGAAAGCGGTGAGTTCAATCGGATCCTGGTCGACCGGCTGAGCCCGCAGGATGCCCACAGCCTCGGAAGGTCCAGCGGTCCGGAAAGTCTCAGGGGGGTGGGCTTCGGGCATTTTGCCGCCTTCTTCTCGCGCGCCTACCGGGAGAACGACTACCTGCTCGGGCGCCTGCATGCCTTCGACCGGCTGGTGGAGATCGTCTGCGAGTCGGCTAGAACCGGTTCGGGCGAAAGTGCCACGGCGGCCCTGGCGTGGAAGAAAAAGGGGTTCACCAGAATTCTCGACGCCGAGGAGAAGTACCTGCCGAACAGCGCTTCGCTGATCGCGGCGCTGCGCCGACATATCGGCGACATGGCATAGAACGAAGAGACAGGCCGCTCCGGTCGAGACATCGGCTAGCTTGGAGCATCATGAGAAATGATCTCTCGCGCCGTCCGACGAGGCAGCGCTATCTTCATTCCAGGCAAGCGATGAATGAGGTGCCCGATGCCCCGTGTCAGTGAAGTCGAGGAGGACGGTGGCGATCCGACCTTGAAGGCGATCTTCGACAAACAGCGTGAGATGTTTGGCGCTGTGCTCAACCCGGCGAAAGTGATGGCGCACTGCCCGCCGATCCTTCGTGCCGCCGGTCTGCTCGGCCAGGCGATCGAGCAATCCGGGCAACTGCCCGAGGATCTGCCGCCGCTGATCTACCTACGGGTCGCGTCGATCAACGGCTGCCCCTTTTGAATTGACATCAATTCCGTCCGTGTGACGGAAAACGAAGGCGGGCTGGAGAAGGTCGCGGAAGTCCTGAACTGGCGCGACAGCAAGCTGTTCAGCGCAGCCGAGCGTGTGGCCCTCGAATATGCCGAGCGCATCACCTACACCGACCAGCAGGTCGATGATGCCCTCTTCGCCGAAGTGAAGATGCACTTCACGGAGGCGCAGATCGTGGAACTGACCGCAGCGATCGCGCTCGAGAACTTCCGGTCGAAGTTCAATCCGACCCTGGGCGTCGAGGCGCAGGGCTTCTGCATGGTCCCGACGAAGCCGAAGGCATGAGGAAAGGTCCTCCGCTGCGCTCGGGATGACATCGACTTTGTCATCTCGAGCGCAGCGAGGGACCTTCCTTTTTCATTCGGCCTTGATGTTCAGCGCCTTCAGCTTCTTGCCCCAGAAGGCGTGCTCGTCTTGCACATACTTGGCGAATTCGGCGCGGCTGCGGTTGGGCGGCAATTCGAGGCCGTCCTTGGCGAGCGCGCCGGTGAATTTCGGATCCTTCATCGCGGCAACCGTCTCCTTGTGGATGCGGTCGAGGATGGCGTCCGGCGTCTTGGGCGGCGCGAACAGGCCGTGCCAGCCCGTCACCGTCACGTCGACGCCCTGTTCCTTGAGGGTCGGCACGTCGGGCAGGGAACTCACCCGCTTGTTGCCGGTCACCGCCAGCGCTTTGAGCTTGCCCGCCTTGATTTGGCTGACTGCGGGCGGCAGCGAAGAGAAGTTCATGGTGATGACGCCGCTGATCACGTCCATCAGCGCCGGCCCGGTGCCCTTGTAGGGGGCGTGCGTCAGCTCGATGCCGGCGGCGTCGGCGAACAGCGCGCCTGCGAGGTGGTTGTTGCCGCCCACGCCCGACGACGAATAGGTGAGCTTGCCCGGGTCCTTCTTGGCGAGTGCGATCAGCTCCTTGACGTTGTTGACCGGCACGTTCGGATTGACCGCCAGCACGTACTGGTAGTCGGTGGTCTGGATGATCGGCACCAGGCCGGCCAGCGTGTCGATCGAGCTCTTGAGCACGTGCGGGTTGGTCACGACATTGGTGCCGACGGCGTAGAAGATCGTGTAGCCGTCAGGCTTGGCGTTGGACACGAAGCGCGCGCCGATGGCGCCGGCCGCACCGCCCTTGTTTTCGACGATGACGGTCTGGCCGAGCAGCGGCGTCAGCAGATGGGCCAACTCGCGCGCCACGATGTCGGCGCCGCCGCCCGCGGCGTAGCCGACGACGAAGCTGACCGGCTGGGTCGGCCAAGCCGCCTGCGCCCGCAGGCTCGAGGGCAGGAGAAGGGCGCCTGAGCCGAGGGCGAGCGCGTGTCGGCGGGAGAGGGCATTCATCGTTTCCTCCTTAGATTGTCATCCCGAGCGTAGCGAGGGATCTTTCTGATCCGCAAGGATCCCTCGGCCTGTGGCCTCGGGATGACGTTGCGAGTCAGTTCTTGCCGGCAACGTAGCGGCCCGCGCCGTCGCCCGCCAGCTTGCCGAGCACGGCACCGGAGACCAGGCCCGTGCCACCGGGATAATTGTGATAGAATAGCCCGCCCACCAGCTCGCCGGCGGCGAACAGGCCGGGAATGGTGCTGCCGTCGGTGCTCTCGACTTCGCCGTCGTTGCTGATCTTGAGCCCGCCGAAGGTGAAGGTGAGCCCGCAGGTGACGGCGTAGGCCTCGAAGGGGGCCTGGTCGATGGTATTGGCCCAGTTGCTCTTCGGCACGGCGAGGCCCCGCGTGCCGCGGCCGTCCTTGACCGCCGGATTGAATGGCACCTCGGTCATGACCGCCGCATTCCATTCCTTGACGGTCTTCAGGAAAGCCTGCGGATCGACGCCCTCGAGCTTGGTCGCCAGTTCCTCGATCGTGTCGGCGCGCACCTTGGTCATGCGCTTGATGCGGTATTCGTCGCGCAGCTTGTCGAGCACCTTCGAATCGAAAATCTGCCACGCGAACTGCTGCGGCTGCGACAGGATCACCGCACCGTACTTGGCGTAGGTGTAGTTGCGGAAGTCGGCGCCCTCGTCGACGAAGCGCACGCCGTTGGCGTTCACCATGATGCCGAGCGGGTAGGAGTGCTTCTGGAAATTGTCGCCGACTTCCAGGTCGCCGAACTCCGGCGCGTTCATGTCCCAGCCCACCGCATGGCCGCCCGACCAGTTGCCGTGCGGCTTGGCGCCGATCGCCAGCGCCATGTTGATGCCGGCGCCTGTATTGAAGCGCGTGCCGCGTACTTTCGCGAGATCCCAGGTCGGCCCGAGGTAGCGCGTGCGCATCTCGGCGTTGCTCTCGAATCCGCCGCAGGCCAGCACCACGGCCTTGGCGCCGATCCGCACCTTGCGGCCCTTGTGGCGGGCGATGACGCCGCGCACGACGCCGTCCTCCTCGATCAGCGACACCGCCGCCGTCTCGTAGTGGATGGGGATGCCGGCCTTCAGCGCCGCCTTGTGCTCGAGGTCGACCAGGCCCGGCCCGCCGCCCCAGGCCTCGACCGCGAGGCCGCCCCAGAACTTGTACTTGCCGTTCACCTTGAAGGCCTGCCGGCCGTAGCTCGGCTGGAAGCGCACGCCCTTGGAGCGCATCCACTTCAGCGTCTCGAAGCTGCGGCCGATCAGGATGTCGGTGAGTTCGGGGTCGCAGCGGTAGTTGGTGACCCGGCCCATGTCGTCGAGGAACTCGTCGGCCGAATAGCTGCCGAAGTCGACGTCGCGCTGTTCGTCCGGGGTGAGGTCGTAGAGCTGGACCAGATCCTTTACGCCGTTGAAGACCACGCGCATGGCGCCGGCGGTGTAGGTGCTGTTGCCGCCGCGCTCGGCCTCGGGAGCCGCCTCCAGCATGGCGACCGAGGCGCCCGTCTCGCGCGCCGCCAGGGCTGCGCACGCCGCGGCATTGCCCGCACCTACAACCAGTACATCGACCTGAAAATCGTCCACGCCTCGCTCCTCACCTGACCTGGACCTCACCCTGAGGAGCGGCCCGGAAGGGCCGCGTCTCGAAGGGTGGGCGACAAGCGAAGTGCTCGTTCCCATGCTTCGAGACGCTCGCTGCGCTCGCTCCTCAGCATGAGGTCATTGGCGTTCGTATAGCGCGTTTTACCTTCGCCCGAACTGCTCTAGAATAAGCGCAATGGGTGATCGTTTCGACCGTCT
>JAUXST010000926.1 GCA_030679805.1 Reyranella sp.
CAAAATCGCCCGCAGCCTTGCCGACATGGGCGTCGGCCGTGGCGACAAGATCGCGATCCTGGCGGTCAATTCGATCGACTATCTGGAAACCTTCATGGGGGGATTGCGCGCCGGCGCCTGCGTCGTGCCGCTGTCGACCATGGCGGCGGCGGATGCGCTCGAGAAGATGCTCGACGATTGCGATGCCAAGGTTCTGTTCCTGTCCGATCAGTATCGCGGACTGGTCGAACCTTACGAGGATCGACTGGGGAAGCTGATCGCCGGCGGTCGCATCGCCTATGATTTCACCCGGCCGGGATGGCGGAATTTCGAGGATTGGCTGGCGCCTGCCAGTGATGCCGCTTTCGCCGTGCCGATCGGCCTGCTCGACGATTTCAACATCATCTACAGTTCCGGCACCACGGGCCTGCCCAAGGGCATCCTGCACAGCCACGTCATGCGCGACATGCTGGCCGTGCGCTTCACGGCCTTCGACTACGGCCCGGACACGATCTCGCTGGCGTCGACGCCGCTTTATTCCAACACGACGCTGGTGCCTCTCCTGGCGACCGTCGGCGTCGGCGGCACGACCATCCTGATGACCAAGTCGGATGTCGTGAAATTCCTCGAGATTTCCCAAAGGGAACGGGTGACCCACGCGATGCTGGTCCCCGTGCAGTACCAGCGCGTCCTGGCGCACCCGGACTTCGACAGGTACGACCTCGGCTCGTACAAGGCCAAGCTTTCGACCAGCGCGCCGCTCAGGGTGCAAATCAAGGCGGACTGCCTGGCCCGCTGGCCGGGACGCCTGATCGAAATCTACGGGCTCACCGAAGGGGCGGGGAGCTGCACGCTCGAGGCCAACCTCAACCCCGACAAGCTCCATACCGTCGGCAAGCCGGGGCTGGGCAGCGAGATCGTGGTCCTGGACGAGCAGGGCAGGGTGCTGCCGCAGGGCGAGGTGGGTGAGCTTGCCGGCCGCGCGCCGCTGATGATGAAGGGCTACTACAAGCAGGAAGACAAGACGCGCGAACTCTTCTGGCACGATCGCGACGGCCGCCTGTTTTTCAAGTCGGGAGACATGGGCAGGATCGACGAGGACGGCTTCATCGTCCTGCTCGATCGCAAGAAGGACATGATTATTTCCGGCGGCTTCAACGTCTATGCCGCCGACATCGAGGTACTGTTGCTGAAGCATCCCGACGTCGTCGATGTGGCGGTGATCGGCGTACCGAGCGACCAGTGGGGCGAATCGCCCATGGCCCTCGCCGTTCAGGCGCCTGGCTCGAAGGCGACAGCGGAGGAGATCCGCGCCTGGGCCAACGAGCGACTCAGCAAGACGCAGCGCCTTGTCGCGGTGGAGTTTCGCGATCAGCTGCCGCGCAGTACTATCGGCAAGATCATGAAACGCGAATTGCGGGCGCCCTACTGGGAAGGCCGAGCCAGCAAGATTTGAGGACACGATGACCGAACCGACGCTGCGCTCTTCGCATCTCTTCACCTTGACCCTGCAGGTCGATCCGAACATGATGGACATCGGCGAGACGCCCTATGGGCGCCGCCGAATCGCCACCGTTACGGGCGGCAGCTTCGAAGGCGAGGAGTTGCGGGGCAGCGTGCTGCCGTCGCCGGGCGGCGATTGGCTGCTGCTGCGGCGCGACGGAATCCTGCAGCTCGACGTGCGGCTGACGCTCAAGACCGACGACGGGCATCTCGTCTACATGAGCTATCGCGGCATGCGCCATGGGCCCGCCTGGGTGATCGAGCAGCTCAACAAGGGCGAAAAGGTTGATCCCAGCCAGTACTATTTCCGCTCATTGCCGTGGTTCGAGACATCGTCGGAGAAGTACCGGTTCCTGAATCGGATCGTCTGCGTGGCGACCGGCCGGCGCGAACCGACGGGGCCGGTCTACGAGGTCTTCCAGATCCTCTAGCCCGCGATCTTCGCCAACACCGGCAGGATATATTCGCGGAACTTCGCCGGGTGCTCGCTCATCGGGAAGTGGCCCAGTTCCTTCATGACCTGGACTTTTACCCCCGGGATCTGCGCTGCCGTGCGCAGCGTATCCTCGGCGGTGCACGAGAAGTCGTATTCGCCGGTCAGCAGGTAGAGCGGACAGATCCGGGTGTCGATGCTCTTCACCTTCTCGCGCAGGTCGCCGTCGACCCGGTAGAAGTACAGGTCGCCCTTGAAGACGCCGGGGCCGCCCTGCATGTACATCCACAAGGTCTCGTGTCGGCTCACCGCCGGGCTCTGCGGCGCGATCAGGCCGGAGATCAGCGCGGCGCAGACTTCGCCGCCGTGCACGTCGGGGCGGTGCAGCCAGGCCGTGTCGTACCAGGGCTGCTGGAAATCGGCGGCTTCGAGCGCGATCAGCGCCCGGAACTCGGTGGCATGTTCTATCGCAAGATTGAGCACGATACGGCCGCCGATCGAGCAGCCCATGACGACCGGCCTGTCGAGTTCCATTGCTTTGCAGAAGGCGCGGACGGCCGCCGTATAGGAAGCTGTCGTGAGCCTGTATTCGGCGCGCTCCCATCCGTCGGGCGGCGTCGACTTGCCGTGCCATGGCATGTCGAAAGCCAGCACCCGATAGCGCTCGGTGACGGCCGGATCGGCCAGCAGATGGCGGAACTGGCGGCTGTCGGCGCCGGCCGTATGGAGGCAGACCAGGGGAATGCCGCCACCGCCTTCGGGGCCCGCCTCCTCGAAATAGACGCGATGGGCAACGCCGTCGATCTCGAAGCGTACGTAGCGGCCGATCACCGGGTCGATTGCCGGTGCCATGGTCAGGCCGCCTCCGCAAGCCGGCGCGGCAGGGCCAGCAGGTCCTTGAAGTACTGCAGGTTCTGCAACAGAGGCCGCAGGTCGCCCTGCATTGACGCCGCGCCGCGCTTGGTGAGTGCAAAGAGGTCGTGCCAGCCGGGTTCGGGAACCGGCTGCCAGTGGCGCCGCCAGGCCTCCTCGGTGCCGCTGATCGAGAATGCCACCGAGCGCAGCAGGCGGGGCCCACGGGCGAACTCGGCGAGCGCGCCCTCGCGCAGGGTCAGATAGAACGGCTCCGTGCCGATATCGATGCGGCAGTCTGCAGTGAGCCAGCCGCCACGACGGCGCAGATCGCTATCGGCGGCGAGCAGGTCGGGTAGTCGGGCGAAGCGTTCGGCAGGGCTCATTCCTGCAGAATGTACTCGATCTGCGATCCGTCGAAAGCCTTGAAAGCCGCCTTCACCCACCGGCCGCGATCGTCGAACCACTGGTCCATGGTGATATCGCCGCTGTAGCGATAGTGCGTGGCCTCGATCGAGTGCGATGCCGTCTTGATGATCTCGCGGCCGAGGTCGGTGATCTTCACCTTCGACGGCGTGCCGTACTGAGTATTGAGTAGGATCGACTGCTTGACCTGGTTCAGGTTCCAGTGGGTCGACGGCAGCATGGTGGCCGGCAAGGTCTCGACGACGGTATCGTTGCGTTGCAGGCCCTGGTCGTTCATCGCGGCGCCGGCGGCCGGCTCTGCGGCCTTCCGTTCGACCGCGAGCTGGTTGCCGTTCTGGTGCGCCCGCATAGTGAATTGTTTGCCGTTGTCGTCGGTCTTGGTATCGATCGATTGCAGAGTCGAGCCGTTCCAGATCTCATTGCCGCGATGACTGTAGCGGTAGACCGTCATCCCCAGAGCTTTGACGGCAAAGTCGATCGAGGTCGCCACGGCCCGTGTGTCACCTCTGTTCTGAAAGGCCAGCGTATGGGTGCCGATCGGCTGGCCGTTGCGATAGACTGTGAAAGAATGGGTATTTCCATAAGGAAAGTCGTCCGCGCCGGCGGCGGCCG
>JAUXST010000927.1 GCA_030679805.1 Reyranella sp.
AGGAAATCGAGGTGCCGACTCAGCTCGGCGGCGGCATCCGCACCATCGACAGCCTCGCCCAGTGGATTGAGGCCGGCGTGAAGCGCGTCATCCTGGGCACCGTCGCGGTCAAGGACCCGGGCTTGGTGAAGGCCGCCTGCAAGCAGTGGCCGGGCCAGGTCGCGGTGGGCATCGACGCCCGCGAGGGCATGGTCGCCGTCGACGGCTGGACCAAGCAGAGCGCGGTGCGGGCGCTCGACTTGGCACTTCGCTTCGAGGACGCGGGGGTTGCCGCCATCATCTACACCGACATCGACCGCGACGGCGCCATGGGCGGCGTCAATGTCGATGCCACGGTCACGCTCGCCCAGCATCTCACCACGCCGGTGATCGCCTCGGGCGGCGTGAGTTCCCTCGACGACCTGCGCGAACTGCGGCCGGCCGAGGAGCACGGCATCATCGGCGCCATCGTCGGCCGTGCGCTCTACGACGGGCGCGTGACCGTGCCCGACGCCATCCGCGTGCTGAAGGGCGAGTGATGCTGAAGGTCCGCATCATCCCCTGCCTCGACGTGCACAACGGTCGCGTGGTGAAGGGTGTGCAGTTCGTCGACCTGCGCGACGCCGGCGATCCGGTCGAGCAGGCGCGCGTCTACGACGCCGCCGGCGCCGACGAACTCACCTTCCTCGACATCACCGCCAGCCACGAGAATCGCGACACCATCCTCGATGTCGTGGCCCGCACGGCGGAGCAATGCTTCATGCCCCTGACCGTGGGCGGCGGCGTGCGCGCGGTCGAGGACATCCGCCGCCTGCTGCTGGCCGGCGCCGACAAGGTGTCGATCAACTCGGCCGCCGTGACGCGGCCGGAGTTCGTGCGCGAGGCGGCCGAGAAGTACGGCGATCAGTGCATCGTGGTGGCGATCGACGCCCGCCAGACCGCGCTCGGCAAGTGGGAGGTCTTCACCCACGGCGGCCGCAAGGGCACCGGCCTCGACGCCGTGGAATGGGCGCGGCGCATGACCGACTCGGGCGCCGGCGAGATTCTCCTTACCTCGATGGACCGCGACGGCACCAAGTCGGGTTTCGACCTGGAACTCACGCGCGCGGTGTCGGATGCCGTGCCGGTGCCAGTGGTGGCCTCGGGCGGCGTCGGCACGCTCGATCATCTGGTCGATGGCGTGACCCGGGGCCGCGCCTCGGCCGTGCTCGCCGCCTCGATCTTCCATTTCGGCGAGTTCACCATCGCCCAGGCCAAGGAACATCTGGCCCGCGCCGGCGTGCCGATACGACAAATCTCGCGTGCGGCGTGAAATTGGCGTAAAATTGCTCCCCAGCAATGGATAATGGGGCGCCCGTCCAAGAGGCGCCAGGATCGCGTAGGTCCGCCCTTCCCCCGGGCGGCGGAGTTCTCCCCTCGATGGCCAAGAAGAAAAAAGCGAAGAAGAAGGCGCAGAACAACAAGCGCCAGGATGGCCTCGTCAGCGCCGACGAGCACGTTCTCGATCGGCTGTATCTCGTGATCGACAGCCGCAAGGGAGCCGACCCCGACACGTCCTACACCGCCCGCCTGTTCAGCCGCGGTCGCGCCCAGATCGCCAAGAAGCTGGGCGAGGAAGCGGTCGAAGCGCTGATCGAAGGCATCAAGGGTGACCGGCCGAAGCTCGTCGCCGAAAGCGCCGACATGCTCTACCACCTGCTGACCCTGTGGGCCGCGACCAACGTGAAGCCCAAGGCCGTGTGGACCGAGCTGGCGCGCCGCGAAGGCCTGTCCGGCGTCGCCGAGAAGGCAAGCCGCAAGCGCTGACGAGAACGAAACTCGGCCTCGACGAGCCGGGCTACCGGATCATCGCCAATCACGGTCCGGACGCCAATCAGGTCGTCTTCCATTTCCACGTCCATATCCTGGGCGGCGAACGATTGGGCAGCGTGAGCGGCACGCCACCGGGGTCGGGTAACGGGACGTGAGGGACCGGCGTACCCAGCTCGGCATCGCGCTGAGAAGATCAGCCGCAAGAGATGGCGCTCTTCGGTATAGTTGTCGTCCTGAGCACAGCGAAGGACCTTGCCTGTAGCTAGCACGAGATCCTTCGCTGCGCTCAGGATGACAAAGAACGCGGAGTCGCTCATGCCCGCCTACGATCGCAACAACATCTTCGCGCGCATCCTGCGCGGCGAGCTGCCGTGCAAGAAGGTCCACGAGGATGCGTTCGCGCTGGCCTTCCACGACATCCACCCGCTGGCGCCCGTTCATGTGCTGGTGATCCCGAAGGGCGAGTACGTGAGCCAGGCGGATTTCTGCGCCGAGGCGCCGCCCGAGCTGGTCGTGGGCTTCTGGCGGGCCGTGGCGAAAGTCGCCCGGGATCTCGGCCTGGAACCCGAGGGCTATCGTATCGTCGCCAACCACGGGCCCAACGGCGGTCAGCTCGTCTTCCATTTTCATGTCCATCTCTTCGGCGGCCGGCAGATGAGCCATCGCATGGGCAACATGCCGAGGCCGGAAACCCGGGAATGATCGGCCGCCGCGCGCTGTTGGCAGCGGCGGCCCTGATGCCGTTGGCCGCCCACGCCCAAAGTCCGTGGAGGGGCTACTACGCGACCGGCACAAAACAGCGCGCGGTGCGATTCGCTGTCGGCGATGGCGTGACACTCGCCGGAACCTTGCTGTTGCCGCGCTGGAGCGAGCTGCAGAAGGTGCCTGGCGTGGTCCTGATCGCCGGCAGCGGGCCGACCGACCGGAACGGCAACAACCCGATCGCGCCGGAACGCATCGATCTCCTGAAGCTGGTCGCCGAGCGGCTGGCCGAGGCAGGCATCGCCAGCCTGCGCTACGACAAGCGGGGCGTCGGCGCCTCGACCCCGCGGCCCACCGGCACGCTGGAGGCTCAGGAGCGGTTCTTCGCCTGGGACAACATCGTGGGCGACGTCTCGGCCGCGCATGGCGAACTCCTCAAGCACGACGAGATCAAGTCCTACGCCACGGCGCTGCTGGGCCACAGCGAGGGCGGCCTGCTGGCGCTTGCCGCCGCCAAGGAGTTGAGCACCGCGGCGAGGGGCATGCGCAAGCTGCACGGGCTGGTGCTGGCGGCCACCCCCGGCCGGCCGCTGGCCGACATCGTGCGTGCGCAAATCGCCCGCAGCGCGCCGTCGCTGGTCGAGCCGGCCGACCGGACGATGGCGGCCATCATGGCCACCGGCCACGTGCCGACAGGCCTGCCGCGCGAGCAGCAGACGCTGTTTCCGCGCTACGCCGGGCCGTTCCTGCAAAGCGTGCTGTCCTTCGATCCGGCCCAGGCGCTGGCCGGACTCGACCTTGCCTGCCTGCTCCTGCAGGGCGCCGCCGACCGTCAGGTCGTGCCGATGGGCGATGTCCAGCCGCTGATCGATGCGCTGGGCCGACGCGGGGCCTCGGGCGAGGCCGTGATCTTTCCGGCGGTCAGTCACAATCTCAAGCTCGTCTCGGGGCCAAGCGACCCGGGATTCGCCGGCCCCTTGGCGCCCGACGTCGCCGACAAGCTCGTGAGCTGGCTCAGACCGCTGCTCGGCGCCTGAGCATGTGTGCTTGATCGGGCGCCATGGGCGGCCG
>JAUXST010000928.1 GCA_030679805.1 Reyranella sp.
TGATAGAGCTGCGAGGGGTGGCGCGCAATGCCGTCGCCCGCTTGCGGAAACACCATGCCCCACGGCAGGTCGGTGGCGCGGCCCCATAGCTCGCCGGTGATGAAATTGCCGAGTCGCCCGGTAGCCAGCCCCAGCGGCACCAGCGGCGCGATAAAGTCGGTGACGGACAGCCAGCGCAGTTTGCGGGTATAGGCAAACAAGGCCATGGCGATGATGACGCCGAGGAAGCCGCCGTGAAAGCTCATGCCGCCTTCCCACACCTTGAGAATGTCGAGCGGGTGGGCGAGGTATTCCATGGGTTTGTAGAACAGGATATACCCCAGCCGCCCGCCCAGGATGACGCCGAGCGCGGCCCACAGCAGGAAGTCGTCGATCTTGAGCGGCGACAGCACCTTGGGCGGCTGCTCGCAGACGCGGCGCATGACCTGCCAGCCGATCACCAGGCCGGCGATGTAGGCCAGTGCGTACCAGCGAATGGCGAACGGCCCGAGCTGCAGCAGGATCGGGTCGATTTCGGGATAGGGGATCAGGAGGGGGGTCATGGGATGCGAGGGTTATAGCCCGGCCACGATGACGACTGAATGGGACGATAGAATGGATGCGGCGCCGGCCTGGGGGGCCGGCGCCGCGGGGACAATCCGAACAGTGACGTTTATTTTTTACGAGAAGGGTATTTTTTTACGAGAGGGGGCGTCGGACGGTCCCAGTTCCGGTTCAGGCTTCTCCAACCGTCTCGAGGATCGAGGCGGTCAGCGCGTCGGCCGGCGTCTTGCCGGCCCACACGACGTATTGAAAGGCGGGGTAGAAGCGCTCGCTTTCGGTGATCGCCACTTCGACGAGGTCGTTCAGCTGGTCGGGCATGAGGCCCGAGGTGCCGCGCAGCGGGATGGCGTGGCGGAACATCGGCAGACCCTCTTCGGTCCACAGATCGAAGTGGCCGAGCCACATCTTCTCGTTGATCAGCGCCAGCAGGACATGGATTTCGTTGTGGCGTTCGGCCGGAATGCGGACATCGTAGGCGCAGGTGAAGTGCAGCGCTTCTACGTCGTCGCGCCAGCTGAAGAACATGCGGTAGTCGCACCAGCGGCCGGCGACCTCGACGGCGATTTCACGATCCGAGGTACGGTCGAAGGGCCAATCGTTGTCGGAGATCACTCTCTCGATCATCTCGAGCGGGTTCAAATCGACTTTCCGTTTGGTCCGCTCGTGTCGCGATAACGCCATCGACCCACTCCCCAACCATTTCCGCCTTGCGGTTCCTGGGTGAACCATTCTTGAGGCGGGTGGCCGACATATCGTGGTGGGCACCCAACAACCCACAAGCTGTAGCCTGCCATAAGGGTGAGTCCGGACGCAATAAGAAATGAAGCGGAAATCGGGGAAAGAGTGAGTGATTCCATAAATTTAATCCCCAGCGCTAAGATTCGAGTCGCAGAATTTCGCACAACGAATCGGGCATAAATGCCCTGTTTCTGGGCAATTGTCGGCTCGACCTGCGGATTGTCTCTGATTTTCGCGCTTCCGCCATGCCTGGCACAGGACTTGCTGCCTTGGTCCCCAAGCGCTGAAGCGCAGGGAGGAAAGCATGTCTCTTTTCAAGGACCCGTTCGATCCCAAGGCCCTGCTGGAGCGGCGCTGCGGCTGCGGCGGCAACCATGCAGCGGCCGACCACGACCGGCTCACGGCCCAGGCGACACCCGCCGGCGAGGAAGCGCGCTGGAACCGGGCCGTCGATGCCGCGGTGCTGCAGGCGGTCTTTCCGGCCGATGCCCAGCGGCGGCTGTTTCTGAAGACGGTCGGCGCGTCGACGGCGCTGGCGGCGATCTCGTCGGTCTTCCCGCTCGCTGCCGCCCGCGAAGCCTTCGCGCAAGGGGGGCCAGGGGGCGGCGCGCTGGAGAAGAAGGACCTCAAGGTCGGCTTCATTCCC
>JAUXST010000934.1 GCA_030679805.1 Reyranella sp.
CAGTTCGAGCGCGGGTTTATGGGCTTCACGACGATGCTGGTCGGCTGGCCTGCGGCATCGAACTCGACCACGCCGTAGGCCGACGGATCGGACACCCAGTAGGCATAGATGAAGGCACCGCTCCCCGTGGCGCCGCGCTCGGCCACCATGGGCAGCGAATCGCCGTAGAAGAGATTGTCGCCCAGGATCAGGCCGACGCGGCTGTCGCCGACGAAGTCGCGGCCGATCAGGAAGACCTCGGCGATGCCGCCCGGTTTGGGCTGGGTGGCATAGCTCACCTCGAGGCCCCACTGGCGGCCGTCGCCGAACAGGCGGCGGTAGGCTTCGAGATCGTGCGGATTGACCACCAGCAGGATCTCGCGGCAGCCCGCCAGCATCATGGTGGTGAGCGGATAATAGACCATCGGCTTGTTGTAGACCGGCAATAGCTGCTTGTTGGCAGCACGGGTCATGGGGTAGAGCCGCGTGCCGCTGCCGCCTGCCAGAACAATGCCCTTCATCCCGACACTCTAGACCGGTCCCATGCAGAGCCCGCAACAACTATTCTCCAGGCTCGACGCGCTCGGCATCGCCCGGCACACCGTCGAGCATCCGCCGGTCTTCACGGTCGAGGAAGCCAAGGCCTTGCGCGGCAACCTGCCCGGCCATCACATCAAGAACCTCTTCCTGCGCAACAAGAAGGAAGAGATGTGGCTGGTGGTGGCGCTGGAGGATCGCGCGGTCGACCTGAAACGCCTGGGCGAGGCGCTGGGCGCCGGCCGGCTGTCGTTCGGCAGTCCCGACCGGCTGCGGCGCCATCTCGGGGTCGAGCCCGGATCGGTGACGCCCTTCGCGCTGGTCAACGACGAGACGCGGGTGGTGAGGCTGGCGCTCGATCGTGGCCTGGCCGACGGCGGACCCGTCAACGCCCATCCGCTGGTCAACACCATGACCACGGCCATCGCCATCGGCGATCTGCTGCGGCTGTTCGAGGCCACCGGGCATGCGCCGCTTTGGCTCGACTTCCCGGTTTGATCTTCCCAGTTGATGTTATAATGTAACGGCATGTTTGGCCGTTTTCTGCTCGCGGCAGCGTTGCTGCTCGCCGTCGTCCCCGCCTCTGCGTCTGCCCAATCCAAGATCAAGGTCGTGGCGACCTTTTCGATCCTGGGCGATCTCGTGAGCCAAGTCGGCGGCGAAAACGTCGACTTGTCGGTCCTCGTCGGCCCCGACGCCGATGCCCACACCTATCAGCCGCGGCCGACCGATGCCCGTACCCTGGCCGGCGCCCAGGCGCTGGTGAGCAACGGGCTGGGCTTCGAGGGCTGGGTCGACCGGCTGGCCAAGGCCGCGCCCTTCAAGGGCCGCGCCATCGTGGCCTCGAAGGGTGCCGCGACGATCGAAGCCGGCGCGGCACACGGACACAACCATGCCCACGGGCCCGATCCGCACTGCTGGCAGGATGTCGCCTGCATCAGGCGCTACGTCGCCAATATCGCGCAGGGTCTCGCCGAGGCCGATCCGGCCAATGCCGCGGCCTACCGCGACCGCGCCGCGGCCTACGACAAGCGGCTGGCCGACCTCGACCAGTGGATCCGGGCGGAGATCGGCAAGGTGCCGGCCGCGCAACGCAAGGCGATCACGGGACACGACTCGCTCGGCTATTTCGCGAAGGCCTATGGCGTGCAGTTCCTGGCGCCGCGCAGCTACAACACCGAGAGCGAGCCGTCGGCCAAGGACGTGGCAGCCCTGATCCGCCAGGTGCGCGAGCAGCACATCAAGGCGCTGTTCGTCGAGAACATGACCAACCCCAGCATGGTCGAGCAGATCGCCCGAGAGTCGGGTGCCGTCGTCGGCGTCCGTCTCTACAGCGATGCCCTGTCGAAGCCGGGCGGACCGGCCGCGACCTACGAGGCGATGATGCGCCACAACGTGACGGCGCTGGTCGCGGGGATGATGAAGAATTGAGCGAGGACCCGTGCTGATCGGGTGTCATCGGACCGCGGGCCTCCAGGCCCGCATCAAGCGCATGTGAAAGCGCCGACATGAGCGGGCCTGGAGGCCCGCGGTCCGCAGGTCACGCCGCCGACACAGCCAAGCCCGCCGCACGCCGTGCGGCCTGCAGCGTGGTGAACATCAGGCAGGCCACGGTCATCGGGCCGACGCCGCCCGGCACCGGCGTGAGATGGCCCGCCACCGGCAGGATCTCGGCGAAGGCCGCGTCGCCCACCAGCCGGGTCTTGCCGTCGGCCGTGGGGATGCGGTTGATGCCGACGTCGATCACCGCGGCGCCCGGCTTGATCCAGTCACCGCGCACGAACTCCTGTTTGCCGATGGCGACCACGACGATATCGGCCT
>JAUXST010000937.1 GCA_030679805.1 Reyranella sp.
GCGGACCGGGCGAGGCGACCTTGCCGCACCCCCGCCTGGCCAGCCGGGCGTTCGTTCTGAGACCTTTGGCCGATCTCGCCCCGCAATGGCGCCATCCCGTGACCGGTGAGCCGATCCAGGCTCTTCTGGAAGCATTGCCGGCGGATCAGGTCGCGGAGCGTCTGTAGGCTGCACCGGCCTGCGTTTTGCGGCCCTTGCCTTTTGATGAGGGGCGCGTATAACCCGCCGCTCCCGGGAAATCAGAGGTCGCCATGGCGCGCGTCACCGTCGAAGACTGCATCGTGCAGGTCCCCAATCGTTTCGAACTCGTCATGTTTGCCGCCCAGCGGGCGCGCGACATCTCATCTGGTGCCCAGATCACTCTGGATCGTGACCGCGACAAGAACCCGGTCGTGGCGCTGCGTGAAATCGCCGAAACGAAGCTCGATCAGGCGGTGCTCAAGGATTCGCTGATCTCGGGGATGCAGAAGCACGCCGACATCGACAAGCCCGAAGAGGTCAACGAGATGGCCGAACTCGAGCAGGAGTTGGCGGCGGCCCTGGCCCAGGGCGGCGCCGAAGCAGCCCAGCCGAAGGCCCTGCCGATGGCCGAGGAAGACGACGTCACCGAATAAGGCCCTGCTTGAGGCCTAGCAGGGCTCAGCCCTGCTATTCGTGCAATCGTCGTGGAGTGGACGCAATCCGCACCATATAATGCGTGATTGCGATGATTCGTCAGTTTGAACTCGTTGAGCGCGTACAGTCCTACGATCCGGAGGCGGACGAGGACGTGCTCAATCGCGCCTACGTCTACGGGCTGAAGAAGCACGGTAACCAGCTCCGGGCCTCCGGCGACCCGTATTTTTCGCATCCTGTCGAGGTGGCCGGCATCCTGGCCGAGATGCGACTCGATACGGCCTCGATCGTCACGGGCCTGCTGCACGATACCCTCGAGGACACCGACGCCACGCGCGACGAGATCGCCGGCCTGTTCGGCGAGAACATTGCGCGCCTGGTCGACGGCGTGACCAAGCTGTCGAGGCTGGAGATCCAGTCCGAGAGCACCAAGGAAGCCGAGAACCTGCGCAAGCTGGTGCTGGCGATGTCGTCGGACATCCGGGTTCTGCTCGTGAAGCTCGCCGACCGCCTTCACAACATGCGGACCCTGCGCCACATCAAGGAGCCGGCGCGACGCAAGCGCATCGCCCGCGAGACCATGGACCTCTATGCCCCGCTCGCCTCGCGCATCGGCATGGAAAAGGTCAAGCGCGAACTTGAGGAACTAGCATTCGCCGAACTCAATCCTGACGGCCTGGCCTCGGTGGAGGCGCGTCTTGGTTATCTGCGTGAACGCGGCGAAAGGCTGGTGCCCCAGATCGAGGCCGAGTTGATCAAGACGCTGAAGGACGGCGGCCTCAATGCGCAGATCCAGGGTCGGGAGAAGACGCCTTACTCGATCTGGCGCAAGATGCAGACCAAGAACGTGTCGTTCGAGCAGCTCGCCGACATCATGGCGTTTCGCATCCTCGTAGACGACGTCGCGCAGTGCTACCAGGCACTGGGCCTGCTGCATGGCCGCTATCAGGTGCTGCCGCAGCGGTTCAAGGACTACATCTCTGTTCCCAAGCCCAACGGCTATCGCTCGCTGCACACGGGCGTCATAGGCCCGCTCGGGCAGCGCATCGAGATCCAGATCCGGACCGGGGAGATGCAGGACCAGGCCGAGCGCGGCGTCGCCGCTCACTGGATCTACAAGCAGGGCGGGCCATCGACCGACGCGCCGCAATACGCCTGGTTGCGCAGCCTCATCGATATTCTCGACAAGGCACCCAACGCGGAAGAATTCCTCGAGCACACCAAGCTTGAGATGTTCCAGGATCAGGTGTTCTGCTTCACGCCCAAGGGCAAGCTGATCGCGCTGCCGCGGGGTGCGACGCCGATCGATTTCGCCTATGCCGTTCACAGTCAGGTCGGCGACACTTGCGTCGGATCCAAGATCAATGGCCGCATGCTGCCGCTGCGAACCCAGCTGGCCAACGGCGACCAGGTGGAGATCGTCACGTCGAGAGCACAGACGCCGTCGCCGACCTGGGAGCGCTTCGTCGTCACTGGTAAGGCCAAGGCCGCTATTCGGCGCTTCATCCGTATGCGCCAGCGGGAACAATACATCCAGCTCGGCAAGTCGTTGCTCGACAAGACGTTCCATGAGGAAGGCTATGAGGCCACGGAAAAGGGCCTCGATGGCGTGCGTGCCAACTTCAAGCAGACGACCACGGATGATCTGGTCGCTGCCGTCGGCGCGGGGTTGGTCGGCGCGCGCGAAGTGCTGACTGCCGTCTATCCCGGCCTGAAGCAGCCGCGGCCTGGTTCCAGGGGGGGCGGTGCCGACGTGGTGCCGATCTCGCGGGCACGAAGCAAGGCCGGGAAGGCCGGAGAGGGAGGACGGGCCGCCAAGGAGGCCGGCCAGATTGCGATCCGCGGCCTGATCCCGGGTATGGCCGTTCATTTCGCCCGCTGCTGCCATCCGCTGCCGGGAGACCGCATCGTCGGCATCATCACCACCGGCAAGGGCGTGACCATCCACACGATCGACTGCGCCACGCTTGAGAGCTTTTCCGAGGCGCCCGAGCGCTGGATCGATGTCGGTTGGGATTCGGTCGGCGAGGGCGCTGCCACCGCCTATACCGGTCGCCTCAAGATCACGGTCGCCAACCAGCCGGGCAGCCTGTCGAGCCTGTCGACGGTGATAGCCCGCCATGAAGGCAATATTTCGAACCTGCGCATCGTCAACCGCTCGATGGATTTCTTCGACATGGTGATCGACGTCGAAGTCGCGGACGTGAAGCATCTTGCCGACATCACCGCGGCCCTTCGCGCGACTCCGGCCATCAATGCCGTCGAGCGCGCCCGCAATTGACACTCCCTCCCGCCCTCATCTTGTGAAAGTTACGCATGTCCGCGTCGTCCCGTTTGCGTCTTGGAGTGAACATCGATCACGTGGCGACGGTGCGCAACGCACGCGGTGGCCATTTGCCCGATCCGCTGCGGGCCGCGCGTCTCGCCGAGGCCGCCGGTGCTGATGGCATCACGGCACACCTGCGCGAAGACCGCCGGCACATCGTCGATGACGACATCGCGGGCTTGATGCGCGACCTCAAGGTGCCGCTCAATTTCGAGATGGCGGCGACCCAGGAAATGGTCGACATGGCGCTGCGGCATCGCCCGCACGCCGCCTGCATCGTCCCCGAAAAGCGCGAGGAGCGCACGACCGAGGGCGGACTCGATGCCGCCGGCCAGCACAATCACCTGAAGCCGATGATCGCAAAGCTGCGCGATGCCGGCATTCGCGTGTCGCTGTTCATCGAGGCGGATCCGCGCCAGCTCGAGGCCGCAGTGGTGCTGGGCGCGCCGGTCGTCGAACTGCACACCGGCAGGTACTGCGAACTGGAGGGCGACGCCAAACGGGCAGAACTCGCACGATTGCAGAAGGCGGCGGCCCTCTGCGCCCGGCTCGGCCTCGAGTGCCATGCCGGCCATGGGCTGAGCTTTGGCGACGTCGGACCGGTTGCGGCGATCCCCGAAGTGCGCGAACTCAACATCGGCCACTTCCTGATCGGCGAGGCGATTTTCGTTGGCCTCGAGCCTGCGATCCGGGAAATGCGCCGCCTCATGGATGCGGCGCGGGGATCGGGGACGGTCGCGTGATCATCGGCATCGGCAACGACCTCGTGGATATCAAGCGGATCGAGAAATCGCTGGAACGCTTCGGCGACCGGTTCGTGCAGCGTGTCTTCACCGAGACGGAACAAATGCGCTCGGAAGGCCGGGCCACGCGCGCGGCCAGCTACGCCAAGCGGTTTGCGGCCAAGGAGGCATGTTCAAAGGCCCTGGGCACGGGGCTGCGCCGCGGTGTCTTCTGGCGCGATATGGGCGTCGTCAACCAACGCAGCGGCAAGCCGACGATGGCGCTCACCGGCGGGGCGCTCGCCCGCCTGCAGGAGATCACGCCGGCCGGAATGTCGCCGCAGATCGATCTCACCCTGACCGACGAATATCCCCTGGCACAGGCCATCGTGATCATTTCCGGCGTGCCGCTTGCGTGAGCGACCTTTGGTGCAAAATACGTCTATTGGTCCGGATTCGGGCGGCCCGACCGGATTGGCGCGGTCTTGAAATGATCAATTTGCTGCGTTCACATGTTCCCTCGGAGCGGGAGACAGGGGCTGCCGGCCCTGCTATAGGCGCGGCTCGTTTGAACTGGAACGGCGATGACGGACGTGGCTGAGCGTCGAAAGCGTGGACAAGACAAGACCGGTGGCTGGGGCGAAACCATCCGCACGGTAGTCTATGCCGTATTGATTGCGCTGGTCGTGCGGACTTTTGCCATCGAGCCGTTCAACATCCCCAGCGGCTCGATGATCCCGACCCTGCTGGTCGGCGACTACCTGTTCGTCTCGAAATACTCGTACGGCTACAGCAAGCACTCCTTCCCGTTCTCGATGGGTCTGTTTCCGGGCCGTATCTTCGGCAGCCCCCCCGAGCGCGGCGACGTTGCCGTGTTCAAGTATCCCGGCGACCAGGGTCAGGGCGTGAACCGCACCGACTACATCAAACGTATCGTCGGCATGCCGGGCGACCGCATCCAGGTGACGAACGGCGTGCTCCATATCAACGGAACGGCCGTGCCGCGTCTGCGCATCGGCGACTACGTGAGAGGCACCAACTTCCATTACCAGAAGGGGACGCTGTATAGCGAGCAGTTGCCGAACGGCCGCCGCTATACGGTGCTCGAGTACAACGACGATGGTCCGTCCGACAACACGCCGGAGTTCCTCGTCCCCGCCGGCAACTATTTCGTCATGGGCGACAATCGCGACGATTCGCTCGACAGCCGCACGCGGCTGATGTTGCGCGACTTCTCCGGAACGACCCGCGATCGCGACCAGCTGGGTTGGTACGTTCCCTCCGAAAATCTCGTCGGCCGGGCCGAGTTCATCTTCTTTTCGCACGATCCGGCTGTCGCTGGCTGGGCCGAGCCATGGAAATGGCCGCAGGCCATCCGCTTCAACCGCTTCTTCATGGCGATCCACTGAAGCCGAGCGACGTCGAACTCGCGGCGCTGGCCGGCAAGATCGGCCATACCTTCGGGCGCGCCGAACTGGCGGCCGAGGCGCTCACCCATCGCGGCGCACTCGATCGCCAGGCCGACCTCAAGGCTGCTTTTCCTCATGGCAACGAACGGCTGGAGTTCCTCGGTGACCGCGTGCTGTCGCTCGCCGTGGCCGATCTGCTGTTGCGCCTTTTTCCGCACGAACACGAAGGCGAACTGGCGCGCCGTCACGCAGCGCTTGTCCGTGCCGAGACGCTGGTTGAAATCGCAACGGCGATCGGCCTTGGTGCAGATATCAGGCTGGGCGATTCGGAGCGCGCGCAGAGCGGCCCGGTGCGTCCGACCATTCTCGCCGATGCGCTGGAGGCGTTGCTCGGAGCCGTTTTCCTCGATGCCGGGTTTGCAGCATCGGCCGCCTGCGTGCAGCGGCTGTGGGGCGACCGGCTCACCAGCCTGGCGGTCGCACCGCGTGACCCCAAGACAGCGTTGCAGGAGTGGGCGCAGGCGAGGCGGCTACCGCTGCCCGCCTACCGCGAGGTCGGCCGCGACGGGCCGCCGCACGCGCCGATATTCGTCGTCGATGTCGCCATCAAGGGACATGAGCCTGCCCTGGCGCGCGGCGGCAGCAAGCGCGAGGCCGAACGGTTGGCCGCGATCGCACTCCTCGAACGTTTGAGCCAGGCATGACGACACAGAATACGCGCGCCGGCTTCGTGGCCATCGTGGGCGCCCCCAACGCCGGCAAGTCGACCCTAGTCAATGCCATGGTCGGCTCGAAGGTAAGCATCGTGTCGCCCAAGGTGCAGACGACGCGCATGCGGGTGATCGGCATCGCCATGGCGGATCTGCCCGACGGTGCGCGGGCACAGGTCGTGCTGGTCGACACGCCGGGCATTTTCCGCATCGCCAAGCGTCGCCTGGAGCGTGCCATGGTGGCCGCCGCGTGGCGCGGCGCGGAGGATGCGGACGTGGTGGCGCTCGTCGTCGATGCCGAGCGTGGCATTGGCCAGGAAACGCGCGCCATCGTCGAGCGGTTGAAGGAATCGCGGGCCCCGCGTTTTCTGATCCTCAACAAGATCGACGTCGTCCCGCGTGAGAACCTGCTGGCGCTCACATCCGAACTCAACGCCCTGTTGCCGTTCGAGCGCACATTCATGGTGAGCGCGCTCAAGCATGACGGGGTCGCCGACGTGCTGGCGACGCTGGCGGCCGTGTTGCCGCCGGGACCTTTTCTCTATCCCGAAGATCAGGCCGCCGACCTGCCGCTGCGCCTGCTGGCGGCCGAGGTCACGCGCGAGCAGGTCTTTCTGCAGCTTCACCAGGAGCTGCCATACGAGGCGGCGGTGGAGACGGAGAAGTGGGAAGACCGTCCCGACGGCAGCGTGCGCATCGAGCAGACGATCCATGTCCAGCGCGACGGCCAGCGCGCGATCTTCCTCGGCAAGGGCGGCGCGCGCATCAAGCAGATCGGCGCGCGGGCGCGGCACGAACTTGCCGAGATGCTGGAGCGGCCTGTGCACTTGTTCCTGCATGTCAAGGTGAGTGAACGCTGGGCCGACGATCCCGCGCACTACCGCGCCATCGGGCTCGACTACGAGCCTTAGTGCAGCCCGCTGGCGCCGACCTGCCAAACGCGGCATACCCGACACATGGACTGGAGCGATGAAGGCATCGTGCTGTCGGCGCGGCCCCATGGTGAAAGCGGTCTCGTTGCGTCGCTCCTGACCCGGGCGCACGGCCGTCACGCAGGCTTCGTGCCGGGCGGCGGCTCGCGGCGGGCCAGTCCGGTCTGGCAACCTGGCAATGTCGTCGAGGTCGGCTGGCGCGCGCGTCTGTCCGACCAACTCGGCAACTACACGGGTGAACTGCGCGAGGCGCACGCCGCGCGCGCGCTCGATGATGCGGTCGAGTTGGCCGGCCTTTCCGCCGCTTGCGCTGTTGCAGATGCGGCCCTGCCCGAACGCGAGCCGCATCCCGCGATGTTCGACGGCTTCTGCGCCTTCCTGGGAGTGCTGGGCCACCCTGGCTGGCCCGCGATCTACGTCCGCCTGGAGCTGGGCCTTTTGCAGGAGCTGGGCTTCGGCCTCGACCTCGAGAAATGCGCCGCGACCGGGGCCACGGACGATCTTGCCTATGTCTCGCCCAAGACCGGCCGGGCGGTGTCGCGCGTGGCGGCCGGCCCGTACAAGGAAAAGCTGCTGGTCTTGCCGGCATTTCTGTCCACCGGCGGGTTGCCGTCCGACGGCGACCAATTGCGCCAAGGCCTCGATTTGACGGGCTATTTCCTCGAGCGGCACGTCTTTTGGCCACACAACAAGCCCTTGCCTCCCGCGCGGGCGAGATTTATGGAAACGCTTCAACGCTAAAATAACAATGGTCGCGGCTAGAATCGCGGCTGGTCCCCTCTTCAGTCCCGTCGATGGCAAAACGCAACAACGTCGTTCCGCTCGCTGCGGTCAAGCCGGTGCAATTCGGACAGGCGCTTCAGGAGCGCTACCTGTCCTATGCGCTGTCGACCATCATGGCGCGCTCGCTGCCCGATGTGCGCGACGGCCTGAAGCCGGTGCATCGCCGCCTGATGTACGCCATGCGGCAGCTCAGGCTCGATCCCAACAGCGCCTTCAAGAAGAGTGCCCGCGTCGTCGGCGACGTGATCGGCCAGTATCACCCGCACGGCGACCAGTCGATCTACGATGCGCTGGTGCGCCTGGCGCAGGACTTCGCCGCCCGCTATCCGCTGATCGAGGGGCAGGGCAACTTCGGCAATATCGACGGCGATAACCCGGCCGCGATGCGCTACACCGAGGCGCGGCTCACCGAGGTGGCCGAAGCGCTGCTGGCCGGCATCGACGAGAACGCCGTCGACTTCCGGCCCAACTATGACGGCTCCACCGAGGAGCCGGTCGTGCTGCCTGGCGGGTTTCCAAACCTGCTGGCCAATGGTGCCGCCGGCATCGCCGTCGGCATGGCCTGCTCCATCCCGCCGCACAATGCTGGCGAACTCTGCGACGCACTGCTGCATCTCATCAAGACGCCCAACGCCCGCATCGACACCTTGGTCGATCTGGTGAAGGGACCGGACTTCCCGACCGGCGGCGTGCTGGTCGAGCCGCGAGAGTCGATCGTCGAGTCCTATAGGACCGGGCGCGGCGCCTTTCGCTTGCGCGCGCGTTGGACGGCGGAGCAGCTGCCGCGCGGCCAGTACCGGATCATCGTCACCGAGATTCCCTACCAGGTCCAGAAGGGCCGGCTGATCGAACGCATCGCCGAGATCATCAACGCCAAGAAACTGCCGATCCTCGACGACGTGCGCGACGAGTCGGCCGACGACGTCCGGATCGTGCTCGAGCCGCGAACCGGCAACGTCCCGGCCGAGCTGCTGATGGAGCAGCTCTTCAAGCTCACCGATCTGGAAATCCGCTTTCCGTTGAACCTCAATGTCCTCGACAAGGACAACACGCCGCGGGTCATGGACCTGCGCGAGGCCCTGCAGGCCTTCCTCGACCACCGGCGCGAGGTGCTGGTGCGGCGCTCGACCTTCCGGCTGGAGGCGATCGAACGGCGGCTGGAGATCCTCGAAGGCTATCTGATCGCCTATCTCAACCTCGACAGACTGATCAAGATCATCCGCGAAGAGGACGAGCCCAAGCCGAAGATGATCAAGGCTTTCGGGCTCACCGACACGCAGGCCGAGGCGATCCTGAACATGCGCCTGCGTGCCTTGCGGCGCCTCGAAGAATTCGAGATCAGGGGCGAGCACAAGAAACTCTCCGCCGAGCGCAAGGAGCTGAAGGCGCTGCTCAAGGGCGAGGATCTGCAGTGGCAGGCGATCGCCGCCGAGGTACAGGAGACCAAGCGCAAGTTCGGCGGCAAGACCGCGCTCGGCAAGCGCCGCACCGAACTCGCCGACGCGCCGACTGAAATAGGGCATGCCGTTGAGGATTTTGTCGAGCGCGAGCCGATGACCATTGTCTGCTCCGAGAAGGGCTGGATCCGTGCCGCCAAGGGGCATCTCGACGACAAGCAGGCAGCCGATCTCAAGTTCAAGGAAGGCGACGGTCCGCGCTTCGCGGTCCATGCCCAGTCGACCGACAAGATCCTGGTGTTCGGCACCAATGGCCGCTTCTACACGCTGCCCTGTGACAAGCTGCCGAGCGCGCGTGGCCACGGCGAGCCGATTCGGTTGATGGTCGAACTCGGCAACGAGCAGGACATCGTGCAGCTCGAAGTGTTCAAGGGCGGGCGCAAGTTCCTGGTCGCCTCGGATGCCGGGCGCGGCTTCGTGGTGCCGGAAGACGAGGTCATGGCGCAGACCAAGAACGGCAAGCAGGCGCTCAATCTCGCAGACAAGGAAAGGGCCGTGGCCTTTTCGATCATGCCGGAGGGCGCCGACTCGATCGCCGTGCTGAGCGAGGGCAGGAAGCTCTTGATCTTCCCCCTGGAGCAAGTGCCCGAGATGAGTCGCGGTCGTGGTGTGCTGTTGCAGAAGTCGAAGGCCGACAGGCTTTCCGATGCACAGGTCTTCAAGCTGGGCGACGGCCTGCCCTGGGGCAACCGGCTGATCCCGGCCGGCGAACTGAAGTTCTGGCGTGGCGAACGGGCCCAGGCGGGCCGTATGCCGGAAAAGGGCTGGCCGCGCGCCAAACGCTTCAAGGATTGACGGGTATGGACCTGACGCTGATCTGGAAGACGGTGCTGATCGGCGTCGTCGAGGGGCTCACCGAGTTCCTTCCTGTTTCCTCGACTGGGCACATCATCCTTGCCGAGGAGCTGCTGCACTTCCAGGGGCCGCCCGGCAAAGTCTTCGAGATCGTGATCCAGCTCGGCGCAATCCTAGCCGTGTGTTTTCTTTACCGCCGGAAGCTCTGGAATACAGCGACGGGCATCCTCGAGCGCGACAAGCGCGCTATCCGGTTCGCGGCGACGATAGTCGTTGCCTTCCTGCCGGCGGCCGTCGTCGGCGTGGCTGCCCATAAGTACATCAAGTCGGTGCTCTTTAACCCGATGGTCGTGGCGATCGCGCTGATCGTGGGCGGCGTGGCCATCCTCGTCATCGAGCGCTTCGCGCTACGTCCGCGCATCAAGTCGGTCGACGACGTCGATCTCAAGACGGCTTTCCTGATCGGTCTCGCCCAGTGCCTTGCCATGGTGCCTGGCGTGTCGCGTGCCGGCTCGACGATCATGGGCGCCCGCGTCTTTCGCGTCGACCGGGCGGCGGCGGCGGAATTTTCGTTCTTCCTCGCCATTCCGACCATGGTCGGTGCGTCCGTCTATGATCTCTACAAGAACTGGTCGGTGCTGAGCTGGGACCATGGCGCAGTGATCGCCCTGGGGTTCGTAGTGGCGTTCATTTCGGCGGCTATTGTGGTCGGCGCCTTCGTCCGCTTCATCAGCCGTCACGGCTTCGCGGTCTTCGCCTGGTACCGCATTGTCGTGGGTGGGTTGGCGCTCATATTCCTGCTGATGCGTTGAGGCTGAAAAGCGCCCGGGAATGCGCGTCGCGCTCCGCTTTTCATCCTCAGCGGAGCGTGCGATAACCCCTCATCACCGCTCGTTCGCCTAGCGAAATACACTTCTCGGGCCGAAATTCATAGGGAGGACTCTCCATGCAACGTCGCAAATTCCTGCGCACCGCCGGCGTCGGTGGTGCCGCTGTCGCCACCGCCGGCACGCTTGCCGCGCCGGCGATCGCCCAGTCCATGCCGGAGATCAAGTGGCGCCTGGCCTCGAGCTTCCCCAAGTCGCTCGACACGATCTATGGCGCTGGCGAGTACTTCGCCAAGCGTGTTGCCGGCCTGACCGACAACAAGTTCCAGATCCGGGTTTTTGCCGCTGGCGAGATCGTCCCGGGCCTCCAGGTTCTCGATTCAGTGCAGAACGAGACGGTCGAGTGCGGCCACACGGCCTCGTACTACTACGTCGGCAAGGATCCGACATTTGCCTTCGACACTGCGGTGCCGTTCGGGCTCAACACCCGTCAGCACAATGCCTGGGTTTACCAGGGCGGCGGACTCGAGGCGATGCGCGAGTTCTACAAGGACTACAACGTCACGTCCTTCCTGGTGAGCCATACCGGTGCCCAGATGGGCGGCTGGTGGCGCAAGGAGATCAAGTCGCCCGAAGACATGAAGGGCGTGAAGATGCGCATCGGTGGCTTCGCTGGGCAGGTGATGGCCAAGCTCGGCGTCGTCCCGCAACAGCTGGCCGGTGGTGAAATCTACCCGGCGCTGGAAAAGGGCACGATCGACGCGGCCGAGTGGGTCGGTCCCTACGACGACCAGAAGCTCGGCTTCAACAAGGTCGCGCCGTTCTACTACTATCCCGGCTGGTGGGAGGGCAGTGCTGCCTTGACCCTGTATGTCGGCCTCAAGGCCTGGGCGTCGCTGCCGCCGGCCTATCAGGAGGCAATTACGGCGGCGACCGCCGATACCGTGAGCTGGTCGGTCGCCAAGTACGACGCCCAGAACCCGAGGGCGCTGCGCGAGCTGGTGGCGAGCGGCACCAAGTTCCTGCCGTTCCCGCAGTCGGTGATGGAGGCGTGCTTCAATGCCGCCAACGAACTCTACGCCGAGACCGTCGCCAAGAACGCCAAGTTCAAGAAGGTCTTCGAACCGTGGAAGCAGTTCCGCGCCGAGCAGGTTCTGTGGTTCCGCGTCGTCGAGAACACCTTCGACAATTTCATGGCGCGCCAGTCGGCGGCCAACAAGCTTTAGCGGCCCTATCCGGGCACCGGATGGAAAAGCCCCGCTTCGGCGGGGCTTTTTCTTTGGCCACGCCCTTTGCAAACGTGGCCAAGAGTGGCACGCTGATTCTGCTGATCGGAAGCAAAAGCCGGCAGACAAAAAATGATCTGGGAGGATCAATATGCAACGTCGTAAATTTCTGCGTAACGCTGGCGTCGGTGGCGCCGCTGTTGCTGCTTCAACGGCGCTCGCCGCGCCGGCAATAGCCCAGTCGATGCCGGAACTCAAATGGCGTCTGGCCTCGAGCTTCCCCAAGTCGCTCGATACTTTGTACGGTGCCGGTGAGAATCTCTGCAAGTTCGTCGGCGAGATGACGGACAACAAGTTCCAGATTCGAATCTTCGCGGCGGGTGAGATTGTGCCCGGTCTGCAGGTGCTCGACGCGGTGCAGAACGGCACCGTCGAGATGGGCCACTCGGCCGGCACCTACTACATCGGCAAGGATCCGACGCTCGCCTTCGATACGGTAATGCCGTTCGGCCTGAACGCCCGCCAGCAGGAGGCCTGGATGAACTGGGGCGGCGGTCGCGAGCTGATGGCTGAGGTCTACAAGAACTACAACACCGTCGCGATTCCCTGTGGCAACACCGGCGCGCAGATGGGTGGCTGGTTCCGCAAGGAGATCAAGACCGTCGACGACATGAAGGGACTGAAGTTCCGCATTGCCGGCCTCGCCGGTCAGATCTGCGCCAAGCTGGGTGCGGTGCCGCAGCAAATTGCCGGCGGTGACATCTATCCGGCTCTGGAGAAGGGCACGATCGACGCTGCCGAATGGGTGGGTCCCTACGACGACCAGAAGCTCGGCTTCAACAAGATCGCGCCGTACTACTATTACCCCGGATGGTGGGAGGGCGGCCCGCAACCGTCGGCCTTCATCAACCTCGCGAAGTGGAACGAGCTGCCGAAGAGCTACAAGACCGTGATCGAGGCGGCGTGCGCGCGGGCACAGAATTTGATGCTCTCGAAGTACGACGCGGAGAATCCCAAGGCCCTGCGCGAGCTGATGGCGGCCGGCACCAAGCTGATGCCCTTTCCGCAGCCGGTGCTCGAAGCCGCCTTCAACGCAACCAACGAACTCTACACCGAAATCTCCGCGAAGAACCCGAGGTTCAAGAAGGTCTACGAGAACTGGCGACCCTTCCGGAACGAAGAGATCCTGTGGTTCCGCGTCGCCGAATTCACCTTCGACAGCTTTATGGCGCGCCAGTCGGCAGCCAACAAGCTCTAGGACCAATCCGGCTCCGGCTGGTGGAAAGGCTCCGCTTCGGCGGGGCCTTTTTCTTGGCCCATGCCTTTGCCAATCCTTGTCTGTCATGGCAAATTGATTCCGCTCAGTGGAATTTAGGGCTCCACCTGAAAAATCAAAAAACCGCGGGAGGATATCATGCAACGTCGCAAGTTTCTCAGGACCGCCGGGTTGGCGGCGGCGGTTACGGCCGTCGCGGCGCCAGCCATCGCCCAATCGATGCCGGAGCTCAAATGGCGCCTGACGTCGAGTTTCCCCAAGTCGCTCGATACCCTGTTTGGTGGAGCGGAGTCTTTTGCCAAGAAGTTGGCGGCACTCACCGACAACAAGTTCCAGGTCCGCGTGTTTGCACCAGGTGAGATCGTGCCAGCCTTGCAAGCGCTCGATGCGGTGCAAAACAACACCGTCGAGATGTGCCAGACGGCGAGCTACTACTTCGTGGGCAAGGACCTGACGTTCGGCTTCGACGCCGGCGTGCCGTTTGGCCTCACCGCGCGCCAGCAGAACGCCTGGATGCTTCAGGGCGGCGGACTCCAGCTGATGCGCGAGTTCATGGCGGACTACAACGCAGTGCCGTTCCCGGCCGGCAACACCGGCGTGCAGATGGGTGGCTGGTTCCGCAAGGAGATCAAGACGCTGGACGACGTGAAGGGCCTCAAGATGCGTATCCCCGGCATCGGCGGCCAGGTTTGGGCGAAACTCGGCGCCGTGCCGCAGCAGATCGCCGGCGGCGATATCTATCCGGCGCTGGAGCGCGGCACGATCGACGGTGCGGAATGGGTGGGGCCATACGACGACGAGAAGCTCGGCTTCTACAAGGTTGCCCCTTACTACTATTACCCGGGCTTCTGGGAAGCGGGCACGCAGATCTCCCTGCTCATCGGCAAGCAGCACTGGGATGCGCTGCCGCCGAGCTACAAGGTCGCTGTCGAAACGGTTGCGGCCGACGTGAATGGCGAGATGCTGGCACGCTACGACAATCTGAACCCGCAGGCGTTGCGCCGGCTGGTGGCGGCAGGCGCCCTGTTGCGCCCCTATCCACGCGAGATCCTGGCGGCGGCATGGAAGGCCACGCACGAACTCTACGACGAATTCTCGACCAAGAATGCCAAATTCAAGAAGGTCTACGACAACTGGAAGGCCTTCCGTGACGAACAGTATCTGTGGTTCCGCGTTGCCGAACTGACCTACGAGAACTTCGCCTTCACGGCCGGCCAGACGGTCAAGTGACGTTGGCCGCAGCTGATCGAAAAGCCCCGCTCCGGCGGGGCTTTTCTTTGCCCCTTTACCAACAGGGGCTACTAGTGGCAGGCTGATTCCGCTGAGTGGAAACAATGCTTGGCGTACAAAAGGCCCTTAGGGAGGGACATCATGCAACGTCGCAAATTTCTGAAAACTGCCGGCGTAGGCGCTGCCGCCACGACGGTGGCCGCACCGGCCTTGGCGCAAGGCACGCCGGAGCTCAAATGGCGGTTGACCTCGAGCTTTCCCAAGTCGCTCGACACACTGTGGGGCGGTGCCGAGCTTTTCTGCCGGCGGGTGAGCGAGATCACCGACGGCAAGTTCAAGATCTCGCCGTTCGCCTCGGGCGAGATCGTCCCGGGCTTCCAGGTCCTCGACGCCGTGCAGAACGGCACCGTCGA
>JAUXST010000940.1 GCA_030679805.1 Reyranella sp.
CCGCGCCATGGTTTGCGTGCGCCAGTCGTCCGCAAAAATACGCACCGAATGAACGCCCAGAACGATCAACAGGCCCAGAATAAAAAGCGTCATCTCACGTTCTCCAGTCAAGAATAAGCCGGGAGCTTGCCGCCCGTGTCAGGACGATGTGCTTTTGGTTTTCTATTACCGGCTCAAATCGCAAAACAGTACCACCCTGATCGATCCTCGACACTTCACAAAGTTGAAACTATATTATGAAATGCAGTTTCATAATATAATTGCCGGCTGATATAGGCCGACTCCCGGCACCTGCCGGCCCCTTGCATCAACGTGGAGCTTTGCCATGGGCAAGACCTGCAACATTCTCATTATGGGCGCCTCTTACGGCTCCTTGTTGGCCAGCAAACTGCTGCTGGCCGGACACAACGTCACGCTGGTCTGCCTGCCGGCCGAGGTCGAACTGATCAACCAGGAAGGCATTCGCGTGCGCATGCCCGTCAAGGGCCGCGAAGGTCTGGTGGAAATCGATTCGCGCAAACTGCCGGGCAAACTCTCGGCCGCCGGCCCGGCTGATGTCAACCCCGCCGATTTTGATCTGGTGGGCCTGGCCATGCAGGAGCCCCAGTACCGCTCGCCCGGCGTGCGCGAACTGCTCGAAGCGGTGGCCAAATCCAGAGTGCCCTGCATGTCGATCATGAACATGCCACCGCTGCCCTATGTGCGGCGCATTCCCGGCCTCGATTACGAACAGCTCAAGGCCGCCTATACCGATCCCACGGTGTGGGACAGCTTCGATCCCGAGCGGCTGACGCTCTGCAGTCCAGATCCGCAGGCGATCCGCCCGCCCGACGAGAAGGTCAATGTCCTGCAGGTGACGCTGCCGACCAACTTCAAGGTCGCGCGTTTCAAGGACGAGAAGGCCACTGCCATCCTGCGCCAGCTCGAGAAGGATATCGATGCAGTGCGCTTCGATACGCCCGAGGGCAAGATCGAACTGCCGGTCAAGCTCCGGGTCTATGACGGCATCTTCGTGCCACTGGCCAAATGGGCGATGCTGCTCGCCGGCAACTATCGCTGCGTGACCAAGGACGGCATGCGGACTGCCCAGGAAGCCGTGCACAGCGATATCGAGACGTCGCGCTCGGTCTACAATTTCGTCTTCGACCTCAGCGTCAAGATCGGCGCTGACCCGAAGGATCTGGTGCCGTTCGAGAAATATGCCGCGGCCGCCCAGAGCCTCACCCGACCGGCCTCGGCCGCCCGCGCGCTCAGCAACGGCGTGCCCAACATCGAGCGCGCCGACAAACTGGTTCAGCTCATTGCCAAGCAGAAGGGCCTCAGCCATCCCGTCATCGACGCGGGCGTGGCCCTGGTCGACGCCAGGCTGGAGGCAAACCGCAAGAAGGCGGCCACCTGACGCCGCTCTGAAGTCGGCAGGATCACATCCGGCGGGGGCAAACGCCGGAACCCTTTTGCAGGCGGCGCGTTGATTGTGTGCCGCATCTGCGAAAGGAACACGCCCTCATGCAAACCAAGATTCTGGCTACGATTTCCCTCGGCTTGCTGGCCGCCGCCTGCTCGTCCACCGAGCACCGCACTGTCAGCCCCGCCTATGGCAGCGGCATCTACCAGTCCTCCAACCAGGCCTGTCTCGACTATGGCTTCGTCGCCGGCACGGTCGCCTACAGCCGCTGCGTGACGACCGAGCAGGCCGCCCGTGCCAACTACCGGCCGAGCCCGGGCTACGCCCCGTCGCTCGTCGCCAGCGATGCCCGCAACGCCTGCCACTCCTATGGCCTCACGCCGAGCACGGCACCGTATGACCGCTGCGTCGGGCGCGAGATCGACGCCCGCACCTATCGCCAGTCTGCGGCCCTGCCGCCCTATCGCGTCGACGCCGAGGGCTACCGGGTAGACACGGAGGGCTATCGCGTCGATGCCAACGGCTATCGCATCATGCAGCCCGTGCCGTCGTACTACCCGCCCGCTCCCGCGTACCAGCCCGCCTATCAGCCGGGACAGACGGTCTACCGTGACGAATTCGGCAACCGCTACGACGCGCAGGGCAACCGGCTCAACGCCTCCGGCCAGATCATTCCCATGCGTGAGAGTGTCAATTGATCGCGACCGGGGGGAGGGACTTCCTTCCCCTCGGGCTGAACATCAAAAGGAGGCACCACACGTGCGCGCAGTGACAATGACGTTCGTCTTTCTGTTGGGCGCTGCGCTTGCGTTGCCGGCTTCAGCCGATAACGACAAGGGCAAGGGTCAGGGTCAAGGCCGGGGTCAAAACCAGGGCCAGGGCAAAGGCGACAACGACAACGACCAGGGACGCGGCCGTGCCGCGGGCCCCAACCAACAGGTCGTGCCCTTCCAGCAGGTTGTGATCGTCGATCGCGATCGCGACGTCGTACACACCTACTACCGCAACGAATTCGCCGCCGGCCGCTGCCCGCCCGGTCTCGCGAAAAAGAACAACGGCTGCATGCCGCCGGGTCAGGTCAACCGGGCCTGGGTCGTGGGCCAGCCGATGGCGCCAGAAATCGTCTACTACCCACTGCCGCGCGAACTCTATACGCAGCTCACGCCGCCGCCCTACGGTTACGATTACGTCCGCATCGACAACGACGTCCTGCTGATAAATGCCACGTCGCGCCTGATCGCCCAGATCCTGTTCAACGTCGGCGGCTAGTTCCCGCCTCTGTCGTCCCTGATAAGGTGGAGCGGTAACGCGAGCCGCTCACCTCATGCCGTCCAAGAAAATCCTGATCGCCGGCGCCACCGGCCTCGTCGGCTCCGCCGCGATGAAGCATTTCGCGACGGAGCCCGGCTGCGAGGTGATCGCCGTCTCGCGCCGCCGGCCGGATGAGACTTTCGGCGCACGCTGGTTTCAGCTCGATCTCACCGATGCCGCCGCCTGCTCGGCGCTCGCGCCCGAGTTTGCCGGTGCCACGCATCTCGTCTACGCCGCGCTCCACGAACGGCCCGGACTGGTCGCAGGCTGGCGGGAAGAGGAGCAGATCCACACCAACGACCTGATGCTCAGGAACCTGTTCGAGCCACTTGAGCAAGTGGCGAAGGGCCTGCACCATGTGGCGCTTCTGCAGGGCACCAAGGCCTATGGCGTGCATGTCCGCCCGCTCGCCGTGCCGGCGCGCGAGAATCGCTCGGAGATGCACGAACTACCCAACTTCTACTGGAACCAGGAGCGCTACCTGCGCGAGCGCCAGCCGGGCAAGGCGTGGCGCTGGACGATCCTGCGACCGGTGCTGATCGTGGGCGATTCGGTCGGCAGTGCGATGAACGTGATCCCGGCGCTCGGCGTCTATGCCGCCATGATGCGACACCTGCATGG